>CAZLBZ010000063.1:0-1738 GCA_964558045.1 uncultured Candidatus Saccharibacteria bacterium | reverse complement strand
CCTCCGGCGCGCTTTTGACCCGTTATCCCGAGGGGCTTGCAAGTGCTTTGGAGAAGATATCAGCGGACCCGACGCCGATGCGAAGGGCGAACAATGCCACCTCTCACTTGTGGCTTGCCGACCCCTTCTCGTCGAATGGCAAAAAGAAGAAGGGGCCATTCCTTCACAGTCTTTTTATGACGCATCCTCCAATTGAGGTAAGAATTAAGGCTTTAAGGGATTTGGATGTCTGAGGAGAGAAGGGAAATAGACAGGCTAAAACTTGAAGTAAAAAAGCTTCAAAAGCTTGCATACTTGGACGGGCTTACGGAACTTTATAACCGCAGGGGATTTGAGGAGGTTGCCGAGGGATTCTTGAGTGAACTTGTGTGGAGCAGGAAACAGGACGAACAGCGCAACTCTATTTTTATAAAGAGCTTCAGCGTTGCGCTTTTCGACATTGATGATTTCAAGAAAGTTAATGACACCTTTGGCCACGAGATGGGGGATAAGGTTCTCGTTCGTTTTGCGGAGACCCTGCGCGATAACGTGAGGGATATAGATATTTCAGCACGCTGGGGAGGTGAGGAGTTTATACTCGGGCTTGTCGGCGCAAGCGAGGAGGATGCGTTTAAGGTGGCAGATAAGATAAGAAAACAGGTTTCAGAAGATAAGTTGCAAATGGACGGCAAGGCAGTACACTTTACGGTGAGCGGAGGGGTCGTCGGTTTCGATGAGACCGGGGGCCTTAAGGAGATGTTTCGCAGGGTTGATAAGGCGCTGTACGAGGCGAAGAATTCCGGAAAGAATCGGATTGTAAGGTACAACTCGGGGTAGGCTAAACCAACAGGAAGGTTGGTCGCCCAATCCCTTTCGGATTTAGTGGTGGGGTGGCAGAGTGGACGAATGCGCACGCTTGTTCCCGGTTTGTCTAAAAATGTAAGCTCGCTTAGAATTTTTAGGGACAGACTGCAATCCCGCCAATAGCGGAGGAGTGGCTGAGCGGTTTAAGGCGCTCGCTTGGAAAGCGAGTAAGGGTTTTAAAGCCCTTCGCAGGTTCAAATCCTGTCTCCTCCGCTATTGGCTGGGAGAAAGCCGATTTCGCGGGTTCCCCGCCAGAGGTAGCCCAGAGTTCGTCTTAATAGATTCTGGTATACTTTGGGTATGAAGAAGAGATACTCATTTGGAATAATTCCTATATATAAAGGAGAGGATTCATACTATTTTCTTGCAGTTAAGAACACTAAGGGAGAGCATTGGGGTCTGCCGAAGGGCACACCTAAGGAGGGGGAGAAGCCTAAGGAGACCGCATATAGAGAGCTAGAAGAAGAGACGGGCATAAAAGATATAGAGCTTTTAGATACTGACCTGGCTCAAGAAACATATATCTTTGAAAAAAATGGAGAGGAGTATGAGAAAACGAACACCTACTACGCAGGCTTTGTTAATAGTATGGATGTCGGTAGTGACTTAGATGAGATAGATGAACTAAAGTGGGTTAAGTTTGGCGATGAAGACAACAGTTTATCTTATAAGGAAACCGCTAATGTTATTAAAGATTTAGCTAAACACTTGGGGTTTTAGTTAAGAAACAGGTTCCAACCTTGTCCACTTCGACGTCGCTCAGTGCGGGCACTAGGGTAGTATCTTATTGAATATAGGGCAAACCCAATTCTACTGCTTCTTGGATAGGTTTTATTAGTTCGATTGGGTTCTTGTAGATTGCGAGACTAACTCCGTATTGACTGGTAATTTTTTC
>CAZLBZ010000062.1:0-2056 GCA_964558045.1 uncultured Candidatus Saccharibacteria bacterium | reverse complement strand
CACAACCGAGAGCTTTTCAATCCCGGAAATCAGCTTGTCGTATTTTTTTGCAAGTTCTTCCAGCTCCGGAGAAGGCTCTTCCTTCTCCTCTTTCTTTTCTTCTTTAGGAGCCGGTTCAGGCTTCTCTTCCTTCTCCTTTTCGGGAGCTTTCTCCTCAGCCTTTTCCTCCTTAGGTTCCTCTTCTTTTGTTTCTTCTTCAGCCATGTTTACAAATGAATGATTAAATCTATCGACCTTATTGTTTTATCCTTTCGACTTTTCGTTAAGTATATACATCAACCCGCGTAGAGGCGCGACTATGGAACCGACAACGCTTGCAAGCAATACGTCCCTTGAAGGCAGGTTGCCTATCGCAATAATCGTATCCAGCGGTATTTCTTTCTTGTCATCAACGTCAACTCCGCCGACTACCTTAAACGTCTCGTGTTCTTTTGCAAACTTGAAAACGGGCTGTGCGATCTCGGATATATCCCCTTTCGCAAACGCAACCCCTATCTGCCCCTCAAGGCCCGACGGGTCAAAATCAATTCCACTGTCTTTAAGTACGATTTTGAGTAGGCGTTTTTTAACGACCCTGAAAGTTGCACCTATTTCTCTCAACGCCGTTCTCAACTCCCTCATCTCATCAACCTTCACTCCCTTAAAGTCCGCAAACAGCAAAACACTGGAGTCTTTAGCCTCGTCCTTCCTCTCCCCCACTATTTGTCCTTTTTTCTCCTTAGTTATGGCCATGCCAATAAAAAACTGCGCACCAAGCCGCAGTCATATTGGTTTCCTCGGCAGGTCTTATTCGTCGCCTGCTGTCTGCGGATTGATTATATGTGTGTTGATTATAACGAACTCGTTTGGAGAGTCAACCCCTAAAGTGCTCTCAGGGCAGACACCTCGACTGCGCCTTGCTTATCATGAAAAAGAAATAGCCCAGTGCGAGCGCCGGACCCTTTCAATCCGCGGATAGAATGTGTCTGGTTATTAAGCAAGGATCTCCGCAGCCTTGGCGCGGATCATAGCCTCTGCCTTCCCGACAAAAAGCCCAGCCTATTGTTGAATTGCTCTTTCACAGTACTTGTCATTCTATCACCCATGATAATCCATTCAATCCCTTGAATGGATGATTTGACGAGGTCTTAAGATAAGCTTCTTGTCAGAAGGTCTATAACCTCCTCGTCACTCACCTGCTCGAAATTATCGTAATACGTACCGACGGCCCCGAGATACACCGCAGGCACATCAAGGCATACAAACTCGTCAACATCGCCCTCTATCTCTTCTGCAATATCTTTCGGAGCAACGGGCACTGCCGCAATAATCTCCTTCGGATTATCCCTGCGTATTTCCTCAATCGCAAGGCGAAAAGTTAGCCCAGTTGCAATGCCATCATCCACTATTATCGCCGTTTTTCCGGCGGCAGAGGCTCTGCTTACTCCATTTACATACTTTTCTCTTCTTCTCCTCGCTTCTTTCTTACCGCTTTCCACTTCCCTCATCAGCCATTTCTCATCAAGCCGCTCTTTCTCACCCTCGTTGCAAATCATCTCTCCTTCCTCATCAACCGCGCAGACGGCATATTCAGGATTGCCCGGGTGACCTATTTTTCTGACAATAACCAAGTCGAGTGGCGCACCAAGCTGCTTCGCAATCTCATAACCAAGCACAACGCCCCCTCGCGGGAGCGCGTAAACGATAATATCTTTATCCTCGTGCTTCAGCAGTTTCTCGGCAAGTTTCTCCCCCGCTTCGCACCTGTCCCGGAAACGCATCTTAATTAGCGAATCTTTGCCTCTTTGTGAATGGTGTGCTTCTTACACCACTTGCAGTATTTCTTATATTCTATCTTGCGCTCAACCTGTTTTTTATTCTTGCGCGTATAGTAATTCTTCCTGCCACACTCGGAGCACTTAAGCGTTTTTAACTTTTCCGTAAATGTTGATTTCGACATATTGCTTTTACTTTACTGAGCCGACGGTCGGATTCGAACCGACGACCTACTCCTTACCATGGAGTTGCTCTGCCAGCTGAGCTACGTCGGCGTACGGCTATCGGACTTGAGCCACCT
>CAZLBZ010000061.1:0-2063 GCA_964558045.1 uncultured Candidatus Saccharibacteria bacterium | reverse complement strand
TGACGCAAAACCTATATTGTGCGACATAACTATATTCAAAAGAGATGCGGTAAAAAGCGCTACCCCCTACTCCAGAACACATACCCATCGGTCGTATAAATAGGTCTATTTTTGGCTCAAAATTGGCTCCTAAGCCCCTTTTATAACGAATTTATGTACCAATCCACAAATCCCGAAAACTTCAAAGAAAGGAACGGATACGTAATAGACGGTATTTGGTACCCTCGCGTAACCAGTATCCTTAATATAAAGGCAAAACCGGCCCTATATCGCTTCTACGCGGAGCTAAGCGGCTTTGCCGAAGGTGAAGCCATCAAGAAAAAATCCGCTGACGAAGGAACCCGGGTTCATGAGGCCGCCGAGGCGATACTCACCGGAAAGGAGCCCGTAATAGCATCTGACATCGCTCCTGCAGTCAGAGCGTTTAGAAATTTCATAGACGAACATAATATCCAGGTCGATCCCGAATATGTTGAGCGCAGAGTAACAAACTTTAATGAAAGATACGCCGGAACGATTGACGCGGTAGCACTAATTGACGGAAAGCTCGGAATATTGGATTTAAAAACATCCCAGGCGATATACCGGGATTACACCCTTCAGCTCGCCGCCTACTTCCCTCCCCTACAGGAAGACTTGAGGAGTTTGCAGACACGCTGGATATTGAGAGTCGACCAAAATCAAACCTGTATGGCCTGCGGAGCAAGAAGGCGCGTCAAGGGAGGAAGAGAAAAGATAAGAGCCCCTTATCCAAGAAACGGCATAAATTACAGAACCTGTAATCACGAATGGTCCGATATAGAGGGAGAAGTTGAGTTAAAAGAATTCCCCTATTGGCATGAAGACTTTGCGGCATTCGTCGCCGCTAAAAAGCTGTGGGAGTGGGAAAACATACCCATACTGAAGAAAGTCGGTTATCTATAGGCTTACCCAGGCTTTTTTGACCTCTTTATAGGCACCGGGATTGTTTCTCTTCATATATTCCAAAAGCTTACCCTCTATATAGGATATCTTTAGTCCATTTTGTTCTGCAAATTTGTATATCCTTTGCTTCGCGTCATCCACTTCGTCCTCGGTTCCGACCATTAATTCTATCTCCGCAATATCGAATCCGAAATCGGCAGTATCCACATCTATCCCGAAACCTTCTTTACGATACTTACTTCTGGTTGTGAGGTAGTGTGCAAACGGTATAATGCCCACTGCATCGAGCTCTTCTTCCATAACGCCATCCCCCAACCCAAGCCAGTCCCTCACCTCTTTGGAGTTCTCGATTTCTCTATATCTATCAAGATCTCTGCCATCACCCCTAGTCTCGGAAATAGTTAGCTTTAGTTCGTATCTGCCGTCTCTCCTGCGTAAATAATTGTCGTCTTTCATCATGCGTAAATCACCATAGTCGTAGTATGTGTCGTCCATCACCTTCTCACCGATAAAATCCGCTCCACTAACCAACCTAGAAATATCTTCTTTCCCGAGGATAAATTTTTTCTCTACTTCAATCATGGCTGGTCAATCTTCTCAATAACAATGGGAGCGGGATTGAAATCACGGCCGATAAGATAGCCCAAACCGAAACTCAACATACTTATAAGGAATGCCAGGATACCGGCCTGAACATATGGTTTCCCGAGCAAAACGCGAAATCCAGCAATAATATTCTTTAACATTGACACAGGCACCTATTAAATATATCCTACTTCAGGAACGCAAACGTCCGCAAGAAACGGACGCTTTAATTCTAAAAATAAGTCAATATGGCACATAGAAAAGCCGGGGGGTCAACAAAGAACCTCCGCGATTCAAAATCAAAAAGGCTCGGTGTAAAGCGAGGAGATGGACAGGCTGTAAACGCCGGTGAGATTATCGTCCGGCAGAGAGGAACGAAATTCGTTCCCGGTAACAATGTTGGAAAAGGTTCTGACGATACCCTTTACGCGAAGAAGCCCGGGATAGTTAAATTTCTTAAAGGAAGGAAGATAAGTTTTGACGGCAAGAAAAAGAAAACCAAAGTCGTTGAGATAAACTCTGGTTTCTAAGAAGGCCTAACGGGCACAACCTCG
>CAZLBZ010000060.1:0-2090 GCA_964558045.1 uncultured Candidatus Saccharibacteria bacterium | reverse complement strand
AACAACCACAATCGCAATTTCAGTAAATAGGGGCATGTACTCATTATACCGAATACCAGCTATTCACAAGCTCGGTATCCCCACAACAACTGTAGCTTGGCAACAGAATAGTACCCCCGACAGGATTCGAACCTGTATCGCTGGCTCCGGAAGCCAGTATTGTATCCAATTCAACTACGGGGGCGACCAATTTACATACTAAAACGCAACGAGCAATTCATAAAGCGCCCCGATTACAAAAACGGCAACCAAGATTATTCTCCACGCACTCCATCCCCTCTTTCTGCTATACATAAACACAACCAAGGCGCTCTCCATGGCGAGGAATACACCGCCAACAATCCCGATAAGCCAGATAAAATTACTCAACCCGGAGGCATAAAGAATAATTGGGGTAAAGACGACGAGTAGAAGGGAGAGTCCGTATGGAAAGCGGAAATCAAATCGCAGTATGTCCCTTACCTCCAAGCCCATAAAAAAGAATGACGTCCAAAGCGCAAAAATGCCGAATATCCCAAGTAGGGAGAGAATCCAATAAGGAAGAGCTGTAAGACCCGAGAGGGCGTCCGGGGTAACAGCGTCTATGGATAACCAAACAATTGCGAAAACAAAGAGTATGTAAAATATTGCAGGCAGTACCGTGCCCAGGGTTACAGCGCCCTTCAACTGCCTACGCGACAGGCTGTTATCCTTAGCGTAAGCGCAAATCGGAGATATTGCAGCCCTGCCTGCAAGCGCAAACAAGATTACTCCGTATGGCAGAAACGAACTGGATGCGTTAAACAACGGCAACATATCTCCGCCGCCCCGCACAGCACCGATTGCGAAAAGAAGAAGCACTATTGCCCCTATGGCCGCTGTTACTGCCACTTCTAATCTTTCGAGCCTCCTTATTGAAAGAACTACGGCAAGAGAGCCAAGCGCCCAAAATAGATAAGCACCGGAAGAATTATTGAACCATGGGACGATAAGCCCCAGAAATTCTTCCGCTAGGGCAATATATACAATCAATATGAGTAAAAGGCCTACGGCGGTTGTAAAAATTGATATTAAAAACCCAATCCTCCCCAAATATATCTCGGCATATCCTACAAAACGGTGTTCACCGGAAGTGCCGAGAATCACATCGGCATACATCCTGTGTATTGCTACAAACACGCAGGTGAAAAAAAGGAGGTATGCACCGCCTATTAGAAATCCTGCCTCCGAGAAAACAAAGGGCAGGGCAAATATTCCCGCCCCTACAATAAGGGCCGCAAGAAGCGCAGCGGGCAATAAAAGGCTTCTATTAAGCTTCGAAAACTTGGTCACCCTGTCTTACCCTATCTATAACCTTTAGACCGACCTCTTTCCCCTTTGCCGCCCCATCGACCTCCTTGTGGTCGAACTGCATTGAATCAAGTTTCTGTGTAAAGTCGGTTGTAGCACCCTTAAAGTGGACGGTGTCCCCCGCCTTAACCTTCTTATTGAACTTTACAACCGCAACTCCGAGGTGGGTATAGTAGTGGGTAACCTCGCCAATTGGTTTTTTCTCTGCCATGTATATGTATGCATTATTACGACCTTTTTCTTTAAGCGCGATAACTCATCGCATAGTGACCACTTTTCTTGTCCTCCTCAATTATGGCAATAAGTTTGTCGAGAAGGATTTTGGGGTCTTTCTCAAAGATGATTCGACCCTTACGCTCTTCAGCCCTATGAGATTTATCCATAACCATTTTTAAAACCTCATCCGTTTCCCAATCTCCCTCAAGGACGCCTATTGGCTTGGAGTCTTCAAACGCGATAGTAAACTCATTAACCGTTCCCATCCGGCCGCACCCGACGATCACGGCATCGGAGGCCCTGGTTAGAATTAGGTTCCTGCCTGAATATGCAAACCCTGTATAGATTATTAAATCCCGGTAATCAAGGGGTAATTTGTAAAACTCCACGTGCTCCTTCTCACCGGTTGCCGGAGAAAACCCGACTACAATCCCGCCCTCCGCCTTGGCGCCCTTTGCAGTCCAGTACGGGAAACCGGTTGTAGCTCCCTCGACTAAAACGGCGTTGTGGCGGGCAATTTCCCTACCAAGCTCTTCAGCAACGGC
>CAZLBZ010000059.1:0-2161 GCA_964558045.1 uncultured Candidatus Saccharibacteria bacterium | reverse complement strand
GGCGGTAACCTAACCGTGTCCTGAATCAAAGGACGGCTTTTTGAAGGTGCCAAAAGTGTTTGATTTGGCGATGGTTGATGTAACTGGATTAACTATAAAAGAGACTCATAGCGGCCTTAGGGAAGGCAGGTTTTCTGCGACTGAGCTTGTTGAGGAGTTGTTCGCGGAGATTGAAAAGAAAGACGGTGAGATACAGTCTTATCTAAAGCTCGATAAAGACGGTGCCCTGAAAAGCGCTGCGGAAGTTGATGCGGATATAGCCGGGGGAGGGGAGATAAGTCCGATGGCGGGAGTCCCTCTCGCGATAAAAGACAACATATTGATAAAAGGCATTCAGGCAACTGCGGCGTCGAAAATCCTTGAAAACTATGTGGCGGCATACGACGCCACAATTATAGGAAAACTTAGGAAAGAGAAGGCTGCATTTCTCGGTAAAACCAATCTTGACGAGTTTGCGATGGGAAGCTCCACGGAAAACTCGGCATTTAAGATAACCAAAAATCCGTATGATATGGAAAGAGTTCCGGGCGGTTCATCTGGAGGCTCTGCTGCGGCGGTTGCCGCGGATATGGCGGTTGCGGGGCTCGGCACCGACACGGGTGGTTCTATACGTCAACCCGGCGCGTTTTGCGGAGTGGTTGGACTAAAGCCTACATACGGCTCGGTATCCCGTTACGGGCTTATAGCCCTTGCCTCCTCGCTTGATCAGGCGGGCCCGCTTACAAAGACTGTCGAGGATGCGGCAATTCTTTTCAGGTCAATATCTGGCTACGACCCGAAAGATTCGACAAGTATGGACGTTAAATATGGTGAGTCGTTAACAAATCCCAAACTCGAGGATATTAGGAGGCTTACGATAGGTATTCCGGAAGAATATTTCGTGGAGGGATTGAGTGATGAAGTCGGAAGCGCAATAGAGAAGGCGATAAGGTCCATAGAGAGTCTGGGGCTGAAAGTAAAGAAGATAAGCCTCCCTCATACAAAATATGCCCTGTCCGTCTATTATATAGTTCTCCCTGCGGAGGCGAGCACGAACCTTGCGAGATTTGACGGCGTGCGATACGGAAAGCGGGGCGCTGCGGATAGTCTGCTTAAGCTTTACGAGGGGAACAGGGGAGAGGGCTTCGGCCCGGAGCCGAAAAGGAGGGTAATTCTCGGGACATTTGCCTTGTCTGCGGGGTATTATGATGCCTATTACGACAAGGCGCAGCGAGTACGAACGCTTATTAAAAAGGACTTTGACAAAGCATTTGGAGAAGTTGACGTTATCCTGACTCCGACTGCGCCGACGACGGCGTTTAAGTTCGGTGAGAAAGTTGAGAATCCACTTGAGATGTATCTATCCGATGCATTCACAATTCCCGTAAACCTCGCGGGGCTTCCGGGTATATCAATTCCCGTGAAAGAGAACGAAGGTAAACTTCCAATCGGCCTTCAACTCATCGGCAAGCACTGGCGCGAAGAGGACATACTTGGAATAGGGCAGTTTTACGAGAGGATATAGTATTTGGTTTCTATGCGCGGGTGACCGGGCTTCCGCCAAACCTATCCGCCCTTGGCGGAGGCGGATAAACTTCTCGCCCGGTCAAAAAGATAAAAACACCCCAATGGGAGTATTTTATATCTTTTGCGCGGGTGACCGGGCTCGAACCGGCGACCTTCTGCGTGACAGGCAGACGCTCTATCCAACTGAGCTACACCCGCAAAGGTATTAATTCTCTTTCTAATACTGCAAACGCTTAGAGTATACTAACACTGCAAATCTTTTACAATCCTGGTGGATTAGTCGCCGCACTTGCATCCCTTTGGGTGTATAACAACGATTCTGCGCTTCCATCCTTCAAGAAATTTATCAAGCGGCGCACTTCTTTTTATGTCATCTCTTTCTTCCGAATCCGGGTCATTGTAGAAAATGTTTCCGCCCTCATACCCGGTTATAACAACAAGGTGGCCGGAATTTCCTTCTTTTAGGTTTTTATGTATTGACGCCATGACAGGGTGTTTGCTGATAAAAGGGACCAGCTTGTTAAAGGCGATGTCGGGGTGTTCATATGCCCAATCAAATGTGTCGCCGGAAAACCCTCTGCTTTTTGCAAGTTCAACCAACTCACTGTGCCTCCAGCCCACATCATTGATATAGGCGTCAATATCAAGGCCCTCC
>CAZLBZ010000058.1:0-2195 GCA_964558045.1 uncultured Candidatus Saccharibacteria bacterium | reverse complement strand
AAGGTATATGAAAGACATCAAGCCTACCGAGCTTGAGGATCTTGTTGCGCTCGTCGCCCTATACAGACCCGGCCCAATGGAGCTTATTCCGACATTCATAAACAGGAAGCACGGCAAGGAGGAAGTAACCTATATACATCCGAGGCTTGAGCCGATACTCAAGAATACGTACGGGGTCGGCGTGTATCAGGAACAGATGATGAGAATCGCAACCGACCTCGCGGGATTCACCCTCCCTGAGGCGGATATTCTGCGGAAGGCAATAGGAAAGAAAATAAAGAAATTACTCAATGAGCAAAAAGAGAAGCTTATAAACGGAATGGTTAAAAACGGCATTGACAAGAAGACCGCCGAAAAAATATGGGGGCTTTTCCCTCCTTTTGCGCGCTATGGATTCAATCGCGCTCACGCGGTCTCATACGCGCTAATCGGATACTGGACCGCATATCTTAAAACACACTACCCCGTTGAGTTCCTCACCGCGATATTAAACAATGCCGGAACCGACATAGAGCGAGTATCGTTCTTTATAAGCGAAGCTAACAGGATGAACATTGAGGTTCTTCCTCCGGAGATTAATAGTAGTATGAGCCGTTTCGTCCCGGAAGAAAGCAATATAAGGTTCGGCCTCTCCACGATAAAGAATGTCGGCGAGAAAATAACCGATGCGATAGTTGACGAGCGCATCAGAAACGGCCCCTATGAAAGCCTTACCGGCTTTGCCCGCAGAACCAGAAAGTACGGCTTAAATAAGAAAGTTCTAGAGTCTCTTATAAAAAGCGGCGCCCTTGATTCCCTCGAGGTAGACAGGGCAACCGCACTTACCAACGTCGATACAATCCTCAAAGCTGCTGGTGATGAGAAAACGGTGTCACAAAACAACCTTTTCGGCGACAACCACTCTTTCGAAGTAAAGCTAACGCCTGCAGAGAAACCCGCGACGAAGTCGGAAATGCTGGGCTGGGAGAAAGAACTGATAGGCCTTTACATAACGGAGCACCCCCTGAAGGGCTATCTTGAGAAAAACCCCGGAAACGGTTTGAGACAACTCTCAGACGCCATAAAGGAGAGAGAAAACAGAACAGTAAGGGTTTGCGGGGTAATATCCCGAGCCCAGAGAGTACAGACAAAAACCGGCCAGCCGATGCTTTTTGTAACGATAGAGGACCTAAGCGGCAACATTGAAATACTCGTCTTCTCTGATATGCTGAATAAAACCCCCGCGATATGGACGGAAAACACCTCCGTTGTTGTCAGCGGTAAAGTTTCGAAGAGGAACGGGGATACAAAACTAATATGCCAAAGCGCTCAAGTGATAGATTTGTAGGCATTGATGCGATACGGCATTCGCTTGCACATCTTTTAGCGGCATCCGTGCTGCAAAAGTTTCCAAAAGCCCAGCTCGGCGTGGGGCCCGTGATTGAAAACGGCTTCTATTACGATTTTAAGGTGTCTCGCAGCTTTACCCCCGAGGACATTGAGGAGCTTGAGGGTGAAATGAAGAAAATTATCTCAAACAAACTGCCATTTAAGGGCAAGAAGGTAACGCCCGCAGAGGCAAGAAGGGCGTTCAAGGACCAAAAGTTTAAGCTAGAACTTATCAAAGACTTCGTAAAAGAGAAAGAAGGGCTCACCATCTACTCGACCGGAAACGTTTTCGCCGACCTCTGTCGCGGCGGGCATGTAAAAAATACCAGCGAGATAAATCCAGATGCGTTTAAACTTGTAAGCGTAGCTGGGGCTTACTGGAGGGGCGACGAGAAAAACCAGCAGCTCCAGAGAATATACGGCGTGGCGTTCAAGACGAAGAAAGAACTCAAAGACTACCTGTGGCGGCAAGAGGAGGCAAAAAGGAGGGACCATAAGGTACTCGGGCCGAAACTCGATCTCTTTACTTTCTCCGATCTTGTAGGGGCCGGACTTCCCCTTTGGACTCCGAAAGGAACCGAACTCAGAAACATCCTTGATGAATTCGTATGGTCACTGCGAAAAGAGCGCGGATATAAAAAAGTTGAGATACCACATATCACAAAAAGGGAGCTTTACGAGGTATCTGGACACTGGGATAAGTTCGGCAACGAACTATTCAACATAAAAACGCGCGAGGGGCACGAATTCTCTATGAAACCGATGAACTGCCCGCACCACATACAGATACTGAAGAGGAAGCAATGGAGCTACAGGGAGATGCCCTT
>CAZLBZ010000057.1:0-2268 GCA_964558045.1 uncultured Candidatus Saccharibacteria bacterium | reverse complement strand
AGACGGCTACACGATGGAATTCCAGACCACGGACGGGACGGTCCTTGATTTGGGTTACAGCGCCTGTAGCTGACATCTGGCTCCTGGGGACGGGCAACCGTCCCCAGGAGTCCGCCCCGCATCCGAGAAATTGGAGCGGGGCTTTCTTTTTGAAATCAATCGATTCTTGCCGAAGGAAGAGTCTATAAACTACAAATTCAAATTGGCCTGCGCCTTAACGCGTAGTTTTTTCCCTTTTAGGTGACCTATATACGCCGCTGCGGCAATCATTGCTGCGTTGTCTCCGGAGTACTTCATTTCAGATACGAATAGTTTTAACCCATTCTTTCTCGCTTGGGAGCGCAGGGCTTTTCGGAGAGCGGAGTTGGCAGCGACACCTCCGCCGAGAAGAATGGATTTTGCACCGTACTCTGATACGGCGCGCATTGTTTTTGTTACAAGGACTTCAATTGCGGAGCTCTGAAAAGAGGCGGATATATCTGCTACCAACTTACTTGTGAGTTTCCTGTCTCGGATGTAATAGAGAACAGAGGTTTTCAGTCCCGAGAAGCTGAAGTCGTAGTTTTTGTGGTGAATCATCGGCCTTGGGAAGTCAACTGCCGCTGGATTGCCGTCCTTGGCGACTCTGTCTATCTCCGGCCCGCCGGGGTATGGCATTCCGAGAAGTCGTGCAACTTTGTCATATGCTTCACCGACAGCATCATCGCGTGTTTCTCCGATTTTCTTCCAGTCGTCGATTTTCTTTAAAACTAATAGAATTGTGTGCCCCCCGCTTACAATAAGCCCGACTGCCGGGAGCGGAATGTTCGTGTCTTTTTTACGGAGAGAAAGAAGAGGGCTGTAAAGATGTCCCTCCAGGTGATTCGCCCCTATGAGCGGTTTTTTGCGGCTCTCCGATAATTCTTTTGCAAAGCTGATTCCCGTCCAGAGCGTAGGCTCAAGCCCGGGACCGACCGTTACGGCAATGGCATCTATTTTATCCCAATCTTTGTCGGACAACTTGAGGTCCTCAAGTACAATCGGAAGGTTTTTTATATGTTCACGTTTGGCGAGGGTAGGGAACACGCCGCCGTATGGCCTGTGTACCTCTATCTGCGAGGAGACGATATTTTTTAATACCCTGAAACGCGGTCTCTTCAATCCGCCCTCTGCATCGACAATGGCCATAGCGGTCTCGTCGCAGGAAGTTTCAATGGCTAAAATCCTCATCTATATTATTCGCTATATCTCTTCGTGTGTTTGCACTGAGTATGTCGAAATGCAGCCCCAGGGAGAATCGAACCCCCATTTCCACCTTGAAAGAGTGGCGTCCTAGCCGTTAGACGATGGGGCCAACAGCGACTCCAATGTACTCTAGTAGTATAAGCAATTCAAGGTTAATTTGCAGACATTTACGCAGCACTTTTTATGTCATATCATCAGTTGTATGAAAGGGCGTTTGAACAAAGTTGATTTATAAAGTATGTCGTACGTATTGTTTGCTTTCAGTGATATAGCGCTTCTTGTTTTGCGTGTTGCGATGGGGGTCGTATTTATAGTTCACGGATGGCCAAAGATAAAGGATTTGCGCGCCAATGCAAAGGGGTTCGATAAGATGGGATTCCGTCCGGGGAAATTATGGGGGACTATAGTGGCATTTCTGGAGTTCGTCGGAGGAATTGCGCTTATCGCAGGTTTCTTCACTCAGGCAATAGGGCTGCTTCTTGCCGCGCAGATGCTGGTTGCGACTGTATGGAAGATAAAGAACAAGCAGCATTTTGCAGGGGGATATGAGCTCGATATTGCTCTCGTTGCGATGGGATTGATACTTGCCACCTCAGGCGCCGGGGCTTTTGCTATGGACAATTTGTATAGCCTCTTTATTTACTAAGCGGATATCTAAGTACCACATTTATGTCTCTACAAAGGTTTTTTGAGGCGATACCCGCGGTGCTTGCATGGTCGACACTTGTCTTGATGGTCGTCGCATCGCACTTCGTGCCGACATGGGCGGCTATTTTTATTATTGTCTTTGACACATACTGGTTTTTTAAAACGGTCTTCCTTTCAATGCATCTTCGCTACGCGTTCAACAGGATGCGCGAGAATATGAAGGTAGACTGGCTTAGCGAGGTTAAAAAGCTTGGAGTTGAGTGGGATGATGTCTATCACTTGGTAGTATTACCAATGAGTACGGAGCCGTACGATGTTATGAGGGAAACATTCAAATCTCTGAGTAGAGTAAATTACCCCAAGAACAAATTCATAATTGCCCTCAGTATAGAGGAA
>CAZLBZ010000056.1:259-2290 GCA_964558045.1 uncultured Candidatus Saccharibacteria bacterium | reverse complement strand
GGTAATCCTGATATCTGCCCCCTCATCAAACCCGAAAGTTATTATTTTGTGTATGGAGTCTTTTCCCATATCGCTCACCGCCGGGTCATCGGAGTTGAGAATAACCGCACCGCCGGGCTTCAAACCCTCTATAAGGGTGGCTTTTTCTTTGGCGACGTCTTCCGGACTGTCGTAAAACTCCACGTGCACCGGTACCTCCCCCACCGCCGTTACAACCGCAACGTCGGGCCTTGCGGTCTTTAAGAGGTTCCTTATATCCCCGGGCTTATCCGCTCCGTATTCAAGGACGATAATCTCCGGAAACCTTTTTCCCTCAAACGGCGAAATCAGTTTGAGAAGCGATGTTATAAAGACTCCGAGCCCGAACATCATCCCGCCCGGCTTTTCATATTCTCCGAGTATCGCCATTTGCAGCCCTATCTCATTGTTCAGATTTCCTCCCGCAACTCTTACGCGCTCGTCGGTTGACCTCTCAAGGACCGTTCCTATCGCGGTCTTCGTAGAGGTTTTCCCCACGCTTCCGGTTATGCCAATAATGCGCGGCTTGTGGCGCGCAAGAGTAAGCTTGGTAACAACTCTCAAGAGCAGGGTTGATATATTAAGGAGTCCTTGTCTCATCTAATTATTGAACTACATCGTCCGGCGCAATACCATAGTAATTGATTACAAACTGGGCAAGCTCCCTGAATGCCGGTACAACTGAAAGTCCGGCGAGCGGCGCTCCGGCCGGCTTGTTTAGCCTCACGAGAATTATAAACTGCGGGTCGTATGCGGGTGCAAAGCCGATATAGGTGTTTATCACGTCATCCGTATACCCTCCGGTGCTGAAATTCGGGATCTGCGCCGTTCCCGTCTTCCCGGCAACGTTGTACCCCCTTATCGCCGGAATTTGGGCCTTATCCACCGCAGATACCATCATGTCCTTTACCTGCCTGCTTGTCTCCTCGGATATCACCCTGCGGACAACCTGCGGCTCAAGCTCGGCATTCACGTACGGCCTCATCAGCTCTCCTCCATTTGCAATTGCCGACAGCGCGCTTATAAGCCTTATCGGTGTAACGGATATTCCCTGGCCAAAGCTCGCAGTCGCAAAGTTTATATCCCTCTTATCGTACTCAAGCGGCCTCAGGCTCCCGAGTATCTCCCCTGGCAAGTCAACGTCGGTCTTTTCCTTGAGGCCGAACTTTACCAGATAATCGTAGAAGGTGTCGTGCCCCATTGTCCTTTCGGCAAATGCCGCTCCGGTGTTGAGCGACCTCTCGATGACGTTTGTCATCGTAACCGTACCGTAACTTTTAAGGTCCCAGTTTCTTATTGTCTTGCCGTTTAACGTAAGCGAGCCGCTGTCGTAATATGTCGTATCCGGCGTTATCTTACCCGAATCAATTCCGGCCGCCATCGTAATAACTTTGAAGATGGAGCCAGGCTCGTACACCGCCTCAACCGCTGGGTTTAGGAACGAACTTATGTCAAACTCGCCGTAATTGTTAGGGTCAAAATTCGGCCTGTTCACCATCGCCAATATCTCTCCCGTGTTCGGGTCCTGTACTATAACCGTCCCTCCCTGCGCGTTAAAATCGCTAACCAAGTTCTCAAGTATCTTTTCCGCCTGCATCTGAATGGTCCTGTCTATTGTCAGATACAAATCCTCGCCGTTCTCCGGCGGAATGAGCTTGTCCCCCTTCGTCTCGCCAGGAACCCCGCGCAGAGTGTCGTCGTGGTAAAGCTCCGCGCCGTAGCGGCCGCTTCCTATGGGGTCATCCGCAATTGAGCTAAACCCGATAAGCTGGGATGCCACGTCATTGAGCGGATAAAATCGGGCTGCCCCGCTCCCTATCTTTATGCCCTCAATGCTGTGCTCTTCAAGGAAAGCAATCTGCTCTTCGGTAGCTTTCTTCTCAATGGGTTCAAAGGGGTCGTCCTCCTTACTTAGGGCATCATATAGCTTCTGTTCGTTAGTCTCTACTATCTGGCTTAAAAGGCGCGCCGCGCCGGCGGGGTCTTCAGTCTCGCTCGGAATCGCGTATATGG
>CAZLBZ010000056.1:0-249 GCA_964558045.1 uncultured Candidatus Saccharibacteria bacterium | reverse complement strand
TGGGGTACTCCTTGTTTATCGCAACCGGAATTCTGTCCCCGTCCTTGTTTGTAAAATAGATGCTTCCCCTTTTTGGCGATAATACTCCGGCAAGCTCGTGCTGTGTTGCCGCCTGCGCGCTAAAGTCGCTTCCCTGCTCTATTTGGAGGTCGTACATGTGATACCCCAAAAAAGAGTATAGAAGCGCAGATATTCCTATTAAAATGGCGACGCGAGAGCCCATTGCGGATTCTTATCTTTTACAAACCC
>CAZLBZ010000055.1:0-2352 GCA_964558045.1 uncultured Candidatus Saccharibacteria bacterium | reverse complement strand
GTTTACAAAACCGTTGCTCTAACCGACTGAGCTAAGGTGGCATCTCCCGAGGTGTGCACGGGGAGGGATTCGAACCCCCGTAGGCGCAAGGCCGCCAGATTTACAGTCTGGTGCAATTGTCCGCTCTGCCACCCGTGCAATTTGTTAATTCCGCTCCGCGCCCACCCGAGCCGCTATCATTATAACTATTCTTCCTCCTTATTCAACTGCTTGCTAATGAAGTTATCAGTCTTCATAACAAGCACCTTTAATCTCCTTAGACTCCTGTCTTTCAGCCTATTTAGAAACACATCCATCTTATCCAGAGACAAGTGTATTGTGTTGTTTTTCACGTTCTCTTCCTTGCTTCCCTCCTCTACCCTAGGAACTGCAGCCGCCATAAGATATACAACAATACCTAAAGAGACCATCAGAATAAGTTGGAGAATTAAGTCGTACATGCCAAAAGTATTTAGATCTTTGATTTAACCATAGTTCTAAGCACCCCGCCGGCTAAGCCAACGAATGCATCCTTAGCATAGCTGGCGGGGTTAATTCGTATTTCAAAATTGGAAATTTTGATACTCATTTATAGTTCGTATCTGGTAAACTTTTCGATCTTTATGTTCTCACCGAGCTTGGCTATTACCCCCTTTACCAGTTCCTCGATGGTTTGCTTTTCATCTTTAATATAAGGCTGATTTAGAAGTTCTTCAACGTTCTCCGGCGACATTGCGGCTACCTGCATGGAAAGGCTGTGCGCCAGCTCCCTGAAGGGTTCCGACCTCGCAACAAAGTCCGTCTCCGAGCTTAATTGAAGCAAAACACCGACGCGGTCATTGTGGATATATGAATCTATAACACCCGCCTTAAGCTCCCTATCCGACTTCTTTTCCGCCTTGATAAGCCCGCGTTCTTTTATTATCCCTTTCGCCTTATCAAAATCGCCGCCAGCCTCCTCAAGCGCCTTTTTGCAGTCCATCACTCCAGCTCCCGTATCCTTTCTTAATTTTTGCACCTCCGAAGCGTCCGCCATTTTATTTATCGGTTTTTTTGCCCTCTGTATCAGCCGACTCGCTCGGAACTGGCTTTTCCCCGCTTGTAGCCTTTACCTCGCCCACTTTGCTCTCTGCCTCCGACTTAGCGGCCTCTAACTTCGCATCGGCTATAACCTTCTCAAGGTAGTTCATAATTATCTCAACGCTTTCCCTGTTTCTGTTGTTTGCCGGAATCGGATAATCAACCAATTTTGGATTGCCGTCCGTGTTCAGCATTGCAACTACCGATATCCCCTTTTGCTTTGCTTCCTTCGCCGCAAACTCGTTTTCATTCAGGTCCGCTATAAATACGGCAGCCGGAAGTTTTTCAAAATTCTCAATCCCGGAGAAAAGACGCTTGAGTTTTGTAAGCTCTTTATTCATTCTCATCTGCTCCTTCTTGGTATATTTTTCAAGCTCGCCGGACACCTTGTCTTCCTTTAATTTCCTGAAATATTTTACTCTCTTTATAATTGTCTCGAAGTTCGTGAAGGTTCCGCCAAGCCACCTTTCGTTCACATAAGGCATACCCAGCTTCTCGGCAACGCTCTTTATGGCGTTCTTCACGGCCGGGCTTGTCCCGACAAGAACGATTGTCCCACCGCTCTTTATCGCATCGCCGAGCGCATCGGCGGCGGCCTTCAATTCCCTAATCGCACTCTGAAGATCAAGTACCTCAAAACCGGACCTTGTAGTGAGAACATATTTCTTCATAAGCGGATTTGTTCTGGACTTTGAACGGCCATAGAAAACTCCGGCGTCCATCATCTTCTGAAAAAGTTCCTTTTCCTCAACTGTTAAAGAGGGCTCCTCAATGGAGACCTCATCCATTATATCCTGCGCCTCCTGCTCCTCAGAATCTTCCGTAGAAACAGGGTCTGCGGCGCTTTTTACCTCTTCATTCACGGATGAAAGTATAATCTACGCGAAGCGTGTGTGTCAAAACCCTATCTGCTCTTTCTCTTCTCGCCACGCCATTTCTTTATCTCCGCGTGATTTCCCGACAAAAGCACGCTCGGCACCTTGTAGCCCTTTCCCTTGTGCCTAAATACCTCCGGTCTTGTATAGGTCGGTACTCCGACACCTAACCTCCTCTCTTCAAGCGATTCCTCTTTCCCAAGGGCCCCTTTTATCTGGCGCGTAATCGCATCCACTAGCACCATAGCTGGCAATTCCCCTCCGGTTAATACATAGGGACCTATGGAAATATCCTCCATCGGGAATGTTTTCTTTACACGCTCGTCTATCCCCTCGTAGCGTCCGGCGATTATGATTATATTTTTATATTTTGAGAGGCTTGCCGCCTTTTTGTTGTCGAACTGTGCACCACCCGCGG
>CAZLBZ010000054.1:0-2465 GCA_964558045.1 uncultured Candidatus Saccharibacteria bacterium | reverse complement strand
TATCGCGCCAACAAAAAGCAGATAAAGGAATTAATAGAGGACATCTATAAGGTGCACGTTGAAAAGACTAATGTAGTCCGAGTAAAGAATAAGGGTAACGACTTTAAGAAAGCCATAGTAACGTTAAGAGAAGGGGAAACAATAGACATAGTTCCGCATTAGACATCCATGAAAAGATATAAGCCGTACACACAATCCAGAAGGCATATGACATCCGTTGATTACGGAGGGTTAAGCAAGGTTTCTCCGATGAAGTCCGCAGTAAAGAAACTCTCTAAAAACTCCGGCCGCAATAACCACGGGAGAATTACCGTAAGGCACAAAGGCGGGGGCGCTAAAAGGAAATACAGAGAGGTTGACTTCAAGCGAACGGATAAGCTTAACGTTCCTGCGAAAGTTGAAACTTTGGAGTATGACCCGAATCGCTCTTCGTTTATAATGCGCGTTTTATATAAAGACGGGGAACGAAGATATGTGATTGCGCCGGCTAAGATAAAGGTAGGCAGCGAGATAGTAACTGCGCCGAGTGCCCAGCTTGAAACGGGCAATCGAATGCAGCTCGGCAATATCCCGGTCGGGTACTCGATATATAACATAGAGCTGCAACCCGATAAGGGAGGGCAAATAGTCAGGGGTGCCGGTTCTCAGGCGCAGATATTGGCTCATGAGGGCGGATATACTAACGTGAAGCTGCCATCCGGGGAGGTAAGGAAGGTTTTATCGCGAAATTATGCAACGCTTGGACAAGTTTCAAATCCGGAGCATAATCTTGTCGTAGTCGGGAAGGCGGGCAGAAAGCGTCACATGGGGGTACGGCCCACGGTAAGAGGCTCCGCCATGAATCCGGTTGACCACCCGTACGGAGGGGGTGAGGGCAGAACCCAACGCGGGACAAAACGCCCGAAAGACAAGTGGAGCAACGTAACCGGCGGGAGGAAAACAAGGAAGAAGAACAAGCATTCAAACGGGCTAATTGTAAAGAGGCGAACTAAGAAGCGAAGAAAGAAATAGGCATCATGGGCAGAAGCACTAAAAAGGGTCCGTATGTAGACCCTAAACTACTGAAGAAAATAGCCGGACTAAAGTCGGGTGATAAAACGGTTGTTAAAACCTGGTCGAGGAGTTCTGAGATTTCCCCGGAGATGGTCGGTTTTACTTTTGCCGTACACAATGGAAAAGATTTTATCGAGATTACCGTAACGGAGGATATGGTCGGGCACAGGTTTGGCGAATTCTCTCCAACGCGAAAATTTACGAAGCACGGAGGTAAAATGCAGAAAGCGCTTGAACAAGCGAAGTAAGATTTATGAAAGAAGTAAAGGCAACATTAAAGAATCTAAACATTGCACCGCGTAAGGTTCGGCTTGTTGCCGATGTCATAAGAGGAATGCACGTTACGGGCGCTCTCGCCCAACTTGATGTTATGAGCAATAGAAGCACGAATCATATTGCCAAACTTATTCAATCAGCGATGGCGAATGCACGGGAGAGAAAGATGGACGTATCAAATCTTGTTATAAAGTCCATAAATGTTGACCACGGAGTTACATTGAAACGCTCATTGCCGAGGTCAAGAGGCAGGGCGACGCTTATAAGGAAAAGAATGAGCCACGTAACTCTGAAACTGGAAGAAAGCGAGAGCGTAAACGCCCCCAAGTTCGTTGTTCCGGAAAAACAGAAGAAGGTAAAGGAGCACAAGGAATCCCGCAAAGCCGCTCCCAAGCCGAAGCCCAAGCAGCAAGAGGAAGGGAAAGGTAAAAAGAAGGGTAGAAAAGGATTCGGGCAAAAGATGTTCAGGAGAAAATCCATATAATGAGTATCAAAAACCATGGGAAGAAAGATTAATCCAATTACATATCGGCTCGGCGTAAACAAGGAATGGAAATCCAGGTGGATTCCCGTGAACAAGAATTTCGGAGATTGGCTTGAGGAAGACGAAAAGGTAAGAGAAATCGTGATGAGCAGAGTGAAAAAAGCCGGAATTGCGGGTATAGATATAGAAAGAACGCACGAGCAGTACAAGGTATTCATAAAGGCCAGTCGCCCCGGTCTTATAATAGGACGCGGTGGGGAAGGGATTTCACAGCTTGAGAAAGAATTAAAAAAGATAATCCCGGAAAACACTTCACTAAGCTTGAATGTGGAAGAGATAAAAAGGACTGAGGTCTCAGCCCAGGTTCTGGCCCAGCAGATTGCATGGGACCTTGAGAGAAGGATGCGCCACAGAAGAGTTATGAAGAGGTATCTGGATATAGCGACGCAGAACAGGGACGTTAAGGGTGCAAAGATTATGGTTGCCGGGAGGCTGAATGGCGCGGAAATTGCAAGGTCAGAGCATCTTGAGTCAGGCAAGCTGCCTCTTACGACACTAAGAGCGGATATAGACTACGGCAGAGCGACATCCTACACGAAGTACGGGACAATAGGTGTAAAGGTGTGGTTGTACAAGGGCGAGATATTTAACT
>CAZLBZ010000053.1:0-2784 GCA_964558045.1 uncultured Candidatus Saccharibacteria bacterium | reverse complement strand
CAGAGAAAATAAGACTGGTCTTTATTCTTGTCATCGGCGGTATACAGATTATAAGCTCCGTTTTCCTCTTCCAATTTTACATAATGCCCCGTTGCAACGTAATCCGCCCCCATTCCAAGGGCTTTCTCTAAAAAAAGTCCAAACTTAATTTCTTTGTTGCACATCACGTCCGGGTTTGGAGTTATCCCCCTCTCGTATCCTCTGATCATATAATCGACTACCCTCTTTCTGTATTCTTTTTCCATGTCGAATACATAGAATGGTATGTCGATTTTATTCGCCGCCCTGCGCGCATCCTCGGCCTCATCCTCATCACAGCCGTCTATATTCCAGCAGCGAAGATGTATACCCGTAACGTCGTACCCCCTGAACCCCTTTGGGGCCGGGCGGCCGGTGAGTCTCTCGAACTCATCAGGTTTAGCCTTCAATAACAGTGCTGCAACCGAGGAATCAACTCCTCCGGAAAGCCCAACAAAGACCTTTTTGTTTCTGGTTTTTGCCATAATCGCAGATAAAGATTTAACTAAAGCCGAACGGTTGTCAATTTGCCCGTTCCACGTACTCCCCTGTTTCCGTGTTAATGCGTATCTTATCCCCGGCCTCTATGAAAAGTGGTACGGACACCTTTGCACCTCCTTCAATTACCACCTGCTTATTCCCACCTTGCGACGTATTTCCGCGTACATTTGGCGGGGCGTCAATGACCTCATAATCAACTTTTATCGGCAATTCTATGTTTATAATCTCGCCTTTTTCACCTTTGCCTAATTTGCCATCCGAAAAGATAAACGCCGTTATCTCCGTCTTCGGCTTAAGAAACAGTGATTGTTCGCCTATTATGTCCGCTCCTAGAGAGAATCTGTTACCCGGATTTCCCGATTCATGAAACCAATACTCTCCGTTCCTCTCGTATATGAATTGTGCTTGCATCTTTTCTATGTCCGCCTCCTCAAATCCGTCGGACGGTTTGAAGCTGCGTTCAAGAACCTTGCCGGACTTCAAATTTCTTATCTTTACCTGTAGCGTTGCACCTCCACGTCCCATGTGAACGTGCTTAACGTGCATAACGATATAGGGATCGCCGTCTATAACGATGCGGCTTCCCCTCTTTAGATCATTTATCCCCAGCTTCATCCCGCTTATCTTCTTCTAATATTGCCTCGTGTCCTTTCTCCAGGACCATCTTTGTCATCTTATAGAAATGGTCCAGTGAATCTTCCGCGCCATGATTCACGCGGTTCTCCACTTTTCTGAAAACATTAAACTCCATCTCATAACCTCCGCTTGTCTTAACGGAAACCACCCATCTGTTCTGTTTTGGGGACCATTTCCATTCTCCTCCAAGGTTTTTTATAAGAGTTTCGCCAAGAAAGCTCCCGAGTGTAAATATTATCCCTCCTATCGGCTGGTTTATCTCCTTCATCTGGTCTATAATCTCGCCCTCTATACTCTCCAGATAGTCGGGACTGTTCGAGGCATCACTCCTTCCTCTTTTTTTCTCAAGTTCTATGAATCTCCCGTTTATATCGGAGAAGATACCGGGGTCAATAGATTTATCACCGCTCAAATCTTTCTGTCCAAGCACTAACCCTCCGCTAAACATTCTCTGTCCATCTCTGCTCAGCGCACTCCGTAGCCTGTCTTTATCAACATTCGGCTTTGATTTATCTTTCTTCTTTGGCTGTCTTCTCTCAAGTATCTCCAGCCCCTTCTCGGTTCTTCTTTCAACTTTCTCCTTTATTGCATCGGACTCGCTAAGCCACTCTCCGCCTATTTTTTTCTCTACATCTTCCCTGCGAGTCGAATATCTGCGGCGCGAATTTTCTATAATAACGTCTGCAAAAGAATTCTCGGGGCGCGGACGCGGTTCTATTGTCTCGGCAGAGAACGGCTTGCCCGCAACGCCGTCAATCATCAGTCTTGTATAAACCTGGTATTTAGGCAGGCTTACAAGGTCGCTTGCCTCAAACGTCGGCAGGAATTCCCCTTCAAGAAACTCCGCATCTTCCGGTCCAACCCTGAATATAACAAATGTCCCAACGTTGCCGAAGATTGCATCGCGAACCCTTGTATTCTCTCCCACAAGCTGTGAGATATATTGGTGCGCGAGCGTAAGGTTCAGTCTGTACTTTCTTGCTTCCGATAGGATGTTTGCAAAAGACTCTGTGGAAAAGTTTTGAAACTCATCTATATAAAGGTAGAAGTCCCGCCTGTCTTCCTCGTTGGGAATATCGACACGACTCATTGCCGCAAGCTGAAGACGTGTAATCATCATTGCGCCGAGGAGCGAAGAATTATCTTCTCCTATTCTCCCTTTTGAAAGGTTCACGATGAGTATCTTCCCCTCATCCATAATTTTTCTAGGGTTCAGCGACGAGTGCGGTTGCCCTATTACATTTCTTATCAGCGGATTTGCCACAAACTGACCAACTTTATTCTGGATTGCGGCAACGGCTTCAGTTGCAAAGCGGTCTGTATACTGCCCAAATTCATTAACCCAAAACCTTTTTACAACGGGGTCTTTAAGGTTATCAACAACTTCTTTTCTGTATTTCTTGTCGGAGAGCATGCGCATAATTCCCAGAAGCGTTGCATCGGGGAACTCCAAAAGCGCAAGAAGCGCGTTGTTTAAGATGTACTGCATTCTTGCGGACCAAACATCCGGCCATATCTTCTCAAAGACCGCCATCATTCCGGATGCTATAAGGTGGTCGGCGCCGGCTATCATGTTGGGCGCCGTAGTCGAAGAGCACCTCCGACATTATCGTGCTGGGGCCGAGGATT
>CAZLBZ010000052.1:0-2915 GCA_964558045.1 uncultured Candidatus Saccharibacteria bacterium | reverse complement strand
TCTTCACCCTCTTTCATCAGCTCATCTATCATCTTCTTCTGGTACTCCAGTATCATTTTTCCTTCATCCAAGTGGACCCTTTTCTTCTTCTCGTCTTCAAAGTCTTCAATTAGCTCGTCCCATCTTTTAAAATCAAACAACATCGTCATTGAGAACGCGAAAAATTCCCTTGATTCCGGAAGCTCAAATTTCCATAAATCTCCATCCTCAACGTATTTCAAAAGCATGGGCACTTTCTCTCCGGGGAAGAAATAATTCCAAGCCAGTACGGCGCCCGAGTGATCAATGTCATACACGTGGCTTGGCAGGCTTTCCACAACACCCTTTGCGGTTACATGGTGGTCTATAACCGTAAGCGACTTCGCGGCTTTTAAAATCTTCTCCGTGTCCTCCGCAGGATATGAAAAATCTATTATATAAACTTCCTTATCTATAAGCCCGAGTGGAGGCGGGTCATGGTGTATGACACCTATGTAGTCCGCCTTGTCTCCAAATTTCTTTCGAGCGACCCAAGCTCCTCCGAATCCGTCGTTACAGTTGATATGATATAGAACTACGATGTCCTTCATTTTCTCTTTTTAAGGGCTTTGACGGCTACGGGCGTTTCGCCGGCAAGAAAGTGCAGCATTGCCCCGCCTCCGGTGGATACAAACACGTTGCCGTTGTCCTGCTTTGTAATCTTTCTTGGTAGTCCGGATACCGTCTCGGCACCTCCTATTATGGTATGAGCCTTTTTGTTCTTGAATATTGCCTCGGCTATCTCCTCCGTTCCTTTCGAGAATTTTTTCCTTTCAACAACGCCCATAGGGCCCGCCCATACTATTGTCCTCGCCTCGCTTATTATGTATGAGTACAAGTTCCGCGTCTTAGGGCCTATGTCGAGTATCTTCCCTTTCTCGGTAACGTAATCAATTGGTGTAAAGACTTTCTCGCTCCTCGATATATTCTTAACTTTCTTCACGATTGAGGCCTCATAGAGCGACTTCCCGATATCTATTCCTCTCGCTTTGAGCAAGGTGTTTCCCGCTCCACCGCCGAGCAGGACATAATCCACCCTCGGCAATAAGTGCTTTATCGTACCAACTTTGTCTTTTACCTTTGCGCCCCCTACTACAAGCACAAACGGCTCTTTAGGGGCCTCAGATGCCTTTGTGAGCGCTTTTATCTCCTCCTTAAGCACATCACCCATCTCTGAAGGAATATATCTAGTTATACCTACAATTGAGGCCGACTTCCTATGGCTTGTCGCAAAGTCGTTATTTATATATACATCACCGAGGGATGCAAGTTTCTTCGAGAGCGCGGCGCTGTTATTTCTCTCACTCGGCAGGAATCTTAAATTCTCCAAAAGGAAGATTGTCCCTCCGGGAGAAGAATCAATTTCCTGCTTTATTCTCCTGAATCTAAAATTCGGTATGAAAACGACTTTCTTACCGACTTCTTTTGATAGTGCTGGCGCGAACTTCTTCAGACTGGAGTGCATATCGCGCCTGCTTGGCCTTCCGGCGTGGCTTAATATAACCACCTTGTTATTTTTATCGGAGATGGACTTTATTGCCGATGCCGCAACCTTGAAACGGAGAGCTTCCGTGTAATCTTTCTCTTTTATATCCAGATTTAGCCTGACGAGATACGTTTTCATGTAAATATAATTATACCACTTAAAAAACGAACATCCCGACCGAAGCCGGGATGAACGCACCAAGTAAGATGGATAATCTCCGACCGATATCATCGTTAGAGATTACTCAACACTCACTCTGACCGCACTATACCACAAAAGTCGCAAAAATGCAACCCCTATGCGGCTATCGTGCCATCTTGGATTTAAAGACGATGAATTTGTATCCTACGAAGTTCCAGGCAAGACCGACCAGCGTTCCGGTAAGTGCTCCAACATTTGCCCATGCGGCAGGAGCGGCGCCTCCGACCGGCCCTATTACGTTTACTATTATTGAGAACGCTCCGACGTTTAGCCCGAATCCTATTGCACTTACCACAAAGAATTGCAGAAATTCTCTGTTGACTTTCCCCTTAAACTCGAATGTCCAGCGCTTGTTCCAGTAGTAACTGTTTACAACCGCAACTATAAAAGAGACTCCCTTAAACGCTGATGCCGCAGGACCCTCGGTTATACCACTCATAGTGATTAGAAGATTCAGCACCGCGAAATCGAGAACGGTATTCAGCACTCCAACTATCGCGAACCTGCCTATCTGCCTGAACACGGCGATCCATTTGCTCAACAACTCCGCAATCATATAACCCAAAACGGAAAGTGCCCCGAGTATAAGGGCGACGTTCATCGTGCCGAGAGATGCCATAAAGCCCGGCAGTGGAAGGTTGCTAATCGTGGGAATAGTAAGTACTCCGATTAATGCCCCGGCAAGGACGGCTATCAGTATGTTTTTCTTGTTCATCTCGAATAACAATTTATTGTGTTATCGCCCTTTCTATTTTATCTTGCCTCAATTATCTTTTTGAAACTTTTAGGCTTGAGGCTTGCTCCGCCGACAAGCGCGCCGTCGATATCCATCTTCTTAAGAAACGATGAAACGTTCTTTTCGTTCACGGAGCCTCCATACAGAACGACGGGCCTCTTTACCCGGTGTTCCTTTGCCAAGACGCTTTTTATGTAGGATGTAACCTCCTCCGCTTTATCCGGCGTATCCGACTTCCCGGTCCCTATCGCCCATATGGGTTCGTACGCAACCATTATGCCATTTGCCACTCTTCGCGGGATGCCCTTGAGGTCCTTGTTTAGCTGGGTCTTTATAAATTTCTTTGCCGCGGAAACTCCCTTATTCCTGATTTCCTTATTCTCTCCGACGCAAAGGATTACTTTAATGCCGGCCGACAGTGCCATCTTCACCTTACCGTTAATCATTTCATCTGTTTCGTTAAGGTATCCCCTC
>CAZLBZ010000051.1:0-3020 GCA_964558045.1 uncultured Candidatus Saccharibacteria bacterium | reverse complement strand
GTATATACCGACAAGGTGATTAAAGGGCTAAACCTCAACAAGAATGAGCTGGTCGAACGCGCTTCAATAGAGGTAGGGAATATATTCAAATTTGGTACCGGCTATTCGGAGAAAATGGAAGTTTATTACAAGGATAAGAAAGGAAAGCAAAAGCCAGTTTTTCTTGGAAGTTACGGAATAGGGCTTGGAAGGTTAATGGCAACTATAGTAGAGGTCTTCGCGGACGATAAGGGGATTGTATGGCCCGAGTCCGTTGCTCCGTTCAAGGCACAGCTGATAGAGCTTGAGGAGGGATTGGGTGCCAAGTTATACGGAGAATTGGGCAAGAAGGGAATTGAGGTTTTGTATGACGACAGGAATGCGACTCCGGGGGAGAAATTCAACGATTCAGATTTAATTGGAATCCCATGGAGGCTTGTGGTTAGTGAGAAAACCGGAGGGAAAGTTGAGATGAAAAATAGGACGTCGGATAAAGTTGAAGTCTTGGAATATGATAAGGCTATTGGAAAACTTTTATAGAAGCGTAGGGATAGATCTCGGCACGGCGAATCTTCTCATATACTTGAAGGGGCAGGGGATAGTCGTTGATGAGCCGACACTTCTGGCTGTGAATAACAGAACAAATCAAATTCTCGCTATTGGCGAGGAGGCTAAGAAAATGCTCGACAGAACGCCTGCGCACGTTACTCTGATAAAACCTTTAATGAACGGGGTAATATCGGATTTCGAGATGACCGAAGAGATACTCAGGTATTTCCTGAAGCGTGCGGGTGAGAGCAATATGTTTTCCAGATACAAGCTTGCGGCAATAACCATACCGACAAATCTGACGGAGGTTGAGAGAAAATCCGTGGAGGATGCGGTTATCTCCGCGGGAGCGTCACGGGTCCTGCTTGTCGAGGAGCCCATTGCCACTGCTATAGGCATACGCCTGCCGGTCGAAGAGCCGACGGCAAATATGATAGTGAACGTAGGCGGAGGGACAACGGAAATATCAATAATATCCGTAGGAGGAGCCGTAACCTCAAGGAGTATAAAGATTGCGGGCCAGCAGCTTAACGATGACATAATCAAACTTATGAAGTCGGAGCATAAACTGCTTATAGGGGAACCGAGCGCGGAAGCCCTGAAAATAAACATAGGCTCTGCGGTCCCGTTGAGTGACAGGTCTGAGATGGCCGTCAGGGGAAGGGATATACCAACCGGACTGCCGAAAGAGGTTATGGTTAAAAACTCGCATGTCCGTATCGCGTTTCAGAAGTCCATAAAAGCGATAGCCGATGCAATAAAATCTCTCCTGGAAGAGTCTCCGCCAGAGCTTGTCGGAGACGTCCATGAAAACGGAATATATCTTGCAGGTGGAGGCGCTATGCTGAAAGGCCTTGATAAGTTTTTGGAAAAAGAGGTTTTAGTTGATGTATCGTTGGTTGACGACCCGTTAACATGTTCTGTAAGGGGCTTGGGAATAATAATAGAAGACCTTCCGCGTTATGAGACAATACTTTCGAATCAGGCTCGGTCGCGGCCGATAACTCCATGAGGAAGTTTTTGGCGATTAGCCTCGTTATAATTTTAACCGGCTTTGTTATATACAGCGGTCCTATTTTCAATGCGAAACTCTCAGTTAGCGCTTTTATCGGGGGCATATCCTCAAAGTTGTTCGGTAACAGCGGCCTTGAGGAAAGAATCTCGGAACTTAAGGCAGAGAATGACAGATTACTCAACGAGCTTCTTCCGAAAAGCGAAGGGCTTACGCGAATTAAGGTTTTCTCAAGTTACCCGTTTAACAGTAAGAGCGAGATAGCTATTAATGCCGGGGTGGAGGATGGCGTCCGCGTTGGGGATGCAGTAACGGTGAATGGCAATATTTTGGTCGGGAGAGTAACGGAAGCTTTTGATTCGTCCAGCATCGTTACCACAATATTCAGCCCGTCTTGGGAGATACCTGTCAGGATCGGTGATGGGGAGGTGGACGCCCTTATGCAGGGAGGGAATGAGTTAAGTCTTACCCTGATTCAGCACGATGTGGGAATAGCGGAAGGGGGGCTTGTTATAGCGGCGGGTCAGGATCTTCCGTACGGACTTGAGGTCGGATCAGTCGGGCAGGTAAGCGAGACGGCTGACGGAGTATTTAAGGAAGCGGTACTTGAGCCCGGCTTTCAGGTAAAGAACCTTCGCGATGTTACAATTTATCGCTAGCATATTTATAGTTGCACTTGCGGCGTTTATGCAGACAACTCAGTCTTTTATATTGGGCGGCGTTAAGCCGAATCTTGTTTTGGCGGTGTTGGCGGTTCTTGCCGTATTCCACAAAAAATGGATCAGGCGGGTGATTCTTGTAATGATAGCCGCACTGATTGTCACTTTCTCGCCGATTATCACGTGGTTTGACCTTATCTTCACAGCGACAATACTCCTTATAATGGCGATAATTGATTTTGCTCCGTGGAGAAAATTTATAAGTATTGCTGTTGCGGTAATCTCCGGGACTCTGATATTAAACGTTGTCTCATTCACGCCAAGAGTTGTTCTCACTGAGCTCTTGATGAATATTGCACTCGCAACGATAATCTTTTCACTGCTACAATTAATCTATGTTGAAGAGAAGGACGCGAAAACGAATAGATTTTGATGAAGTTATTTCTGACAGCGTGCCGTCAGCGGAAAAGCTGAACTCACTGGAGGAGCCGCTTAACCCTTTTGTTTTTTATTCGGTCTTTGCCGTTACCTTGCTTGTTTCCGTAATTTTTCTTGGAAGAATTATTGTTCTCGGAGGGGTACATCACGGTGATTATGCAAAGAGGTCTGAGTCAAACATTAATCAGGAGATTGTATTAATAGCACCGCGCGGAATTATAACGGATAGGAACGATGTACCGCTTGTCGAGAACGAGGCTATATTCAGCGTATTTCTGCGCCTCGACGAGATGATAAGAAGCGGCGAAGAGGATAAGGTCCTAGATGCGGCAGAGAGAATACTCGGATTGTATAGAGAGTAGGTTTTAAGGAACTTAAGAGAT
>CAZLBZ010000050.1:0-3120 GCA_964558045.1 uncultured Candidatus Saccharibacteria bacterium | reverse complement strand
GGGCTGCCTCATGACACTTGCCGCGTGCACGAAGGACCGCAGTCCTTCTTCTCTTCTCGTTCCTAGTCACAGCACTCCCTTCTAGTGCTCACGGTAAGGTACTTCCAAAAACTGACTTATATGGTACAACAATACAGCCATATTGTCAATGTTAAGCTGTCTGGCGCCTCATAGCAAAGTCTCTTTCCAATAGACTCGAGAGGGACTATTCTCTATTATTAGGGGTGGAGTCTCCGGACCGTAGTGTTAACGGCTAGCACGCGTGCTTTGGGAGCACGTAGACCGGGTTCGAATCCCGGCGGTCCGACAAAAAAGACCCTGTAAACAGGGGCTTACCGTGAGAAGCGGGCCTTATCCAGGCCTCAGTTAGCCCCTGTTTACGGGGTCCGGACGACTTACTCACTCGGTATAATAAAGAATGGGCTTACTGTCAAGCTCCCTTTATCAAGAGTTAGTTTAAGTGGTGAGTTTGTCGAACTCACTCATTAGATTCTTGTATTCGTTACTCAAGTCATTTATTGCACGCGCCTCTCCGTTCATCGTACTGATTATCCCTTCAATCCGCGCGCGAGTATCACCGCCACCATTATTCTCCAGCCTGTATTGCAGGGCGCTTAAAAGTTCCTGTGTACTGTTCTGGTAATTTACGAGCTGCTTTACAAGCTCAATGCCCGTAGAGACAGCCTGCGTACCTATATTGACCGCCTCCCGAGGACCCACGGCCTCAAGTGCATTTGCCATCTCACCAAGCTCTTCCGAAAGCTGAGCCGCCGCCTCTCCCAATTCCTTGTTTTTCTCAATCTCGGAGTTTACCAGGTCCAGTCCCTTCAGATATTCTCCGTTTCTATCAGCCTCGCTTATCACACCCAGACTACTTGCAGACCCACCAGTCAGGCTGGCTATCTTGTCCGCAGATGCCGAAACTCTCATTCTTGCTTCCAAAAAATCATTAGGCACATTAACTCCGGATATACTGATACCGGAACCCGAAAAATAATTTAACGCGCCGATAACAAGGAATGTGGTGAAAATAACGGATAGGACCACCGCAAGTTCCTTTTTGTTATCATTAAAGAATTTTCTTAAATCCGAATTCATAAATCTTGCAATGATTTAGGCTATCAAATAATATCTTACCGTATGTACGGGTTCAAGGGTATTGTTATATACTAATACTCGCGCAGCGCGGCGGTTACCACAATGTGGATGAGCCGCCAGTTCGTTCGAAGTAAAATACAAGGCCTGCGGCGGTGAAGTTGCTACGCAGCTTCTGGCCACCGCGGCGTTCGTAGAAAATAAATTTTCTATTTTCTACTCACTTGCGGCGGTAGTTCAGTTGGTAGAACATCTCGTTGCCAACGAGAAGGTCGCCGGTTCGATCCCGGTCCGCCGCTCCAGGCACGAAGCACCTTAACCCGAGTTAGTAGCACTATTACCCGCGAACCCATCGCTCGTATAGAGAATGTTTTCTCATTTTCTCCCACTCGGGCCTGTAGTTTAATTGGTAAAACAGCGGTCTCCAAAACCGCCGTCCCAGGTTCAAGTCCTGGCGGGCCCGCAAAATAAAATCGCTATTCTATTTCTTGTACGTAACGTGGATTAGGGTTTTCTTTTTCCCAACCTCAAGCATCTCTCTGTTATGCGTTTTATGGTAGGGGTCGGTGATTCTCGTGCCGTTAATTCTCACTCCACCCTGCTCTACAAGACGCCTTGCGCCGCTTTTACTTGCCGCCAAGCCAACTTTTTTGTGCGCCAGAATATACATAACGTCGCGAAGCGGGTATTTTAATGTCAGTTCAATCGCATCACCCACCTTGGGCGATTCCTTTTTTCGAAACTTCTTATCGAAATCGTTTTCCGCCTCTTCCGCTTTCTTATCCCCGTGGTACAGCCCAACTATTTCACGCCCAAGGCGAGCCTTCGCATTTCTCGGGTTAAGCTTTCTCAGCTTGTTTATCTCCGAATTAGGAACGTCGGTACAAAGCTCAAAATAGCTGAAGATAATATCATCCCTAATCGACATTACTTTACCAAACATCTCATTTGGAGAATCATCAAGAGAAATATAATTACCTTCGGATTTACTCATTTTTTTCGTGCCATCCGTCCCCACAAGCAACGGCAGCGTCATTATGTCCTGCTCCGGTATCCCGAAGTGGCGCTGGATCTGACGGCCCATAAGCAAGTTTAATAGCTGGTCGTTGCCTCCCAGCTCCACATCAGCCTTTATTCTTACGGAATCGTAACCTTGGAACAACGGGTATAGGGTCTCAAGAATTGTAAGGCCTTTTTCTATGCGCTTTTTAAAATCCTCCCGCTGTAAAACCTGTTTTATGGTCCCGGCGCGTGTGAGCTTAAGTATATTTTCAACACTCTCTCCAAGCCACTCGCTGTTATAATGAATCTCTGCCTTCTTAATATCTATTATCTTTCCGGCTTGGGATAAATACTTCTTCATATTTTTCTCCACCTCCTTCTCGGTAAGCAGGCTCCTTTCCCTTGACCTCCCGGACGGGTCGCCAATTCTCGCAGTGAAATCACCTATTATGAAAACTATCTTGTGGCCCAGCACCTGAAATGCACCGAGTTTTCTTAGAACTACCGCGTGGCCTATGTGTATATCAGGCGAGGTCGGGTCAATCCCGAACTTCACACGCAATTTTCTGTCGCCTGACAGCAGGGCTTTTTTAAGGTGCTCCCGCTCAATTACCTCGTCTACGCCCCGAGTTAACAATTCTTCTACGCGTGCCTTTCTGTTATTTGCCGCGCTTTTTGACGACTTCATCAATTATTCCGTATTTTTTTGCCTCTTCGGCGGTTAGCCAGAAATCTCTATCGGTGTCTTTTTCTATCTTTGAAAGCGGCTGGCCCGTGTGTTTCGCAAGAAGCTGGTTCATATTCTCCTTTATCTTCATTATCTGCTTTGCGGCAATTTCGATGTCGGTAGCCTGCCCCTCAACGCCGCCTGGAATATGAATCTGGTGTATTAATATCTCTGAATTTGGAAGAGTGAACCTCTTCCCCTTACTGCCAGAGGCAAGAAGAAATGCCGCCATGGATGCCGCAACGCCGACGCACATCGTGCTGACAGCCGGTTTTACATACTGCATTGTATCGTAT
>CAZLBZ010000049.1:0-3143 GCA_964558045.1 uncultured Candidatus Saccharibacteria bacterium | reverse complement strand
ACTGTAGGAAATTAGGCATTCCTGCATTATCGCATGTTGTAGGTTTTTTGGGGCTCACGAATGGCAGTGACCTTTGGGAGAATTATAACATCTTTTTTAACTATTCTATATGAAGCTCCTGTCTTGATTCTTTCTATGACAAGAGCCTCAGAGGCGAGAACGGTTCAATAACGGTGTATAGAAACGCTCTCGGTGAAATTAAATCCACGGAAAGAACAAGTGAGCCGATAGCTGGGGAAAAGCTTAAAACCACTATAGACGCGGAGTTTCAGGAATATTTTCATAACAGGATGACACAGGGACTTCTGTCGCTTGGCAGAACATCTGGTGTAGGAATAGCAATAAACCCCAAAAACGGTGAAGTGCTCGCCCTGACAAGCTACCCAAGCTTTGACGCAAATGATATATCTCCATATCTAAGTAACCCGAATCAGCCGTTGTTTAACAGGGCTGTATCCGGATTGTACAGCCCGGGCTCAACCATTAAGCCCGTACACGCGGCTGCTGCGCTTTCTGAAGGCACGGTGTCTCCAGACGATCAAGTTTATTCCGCGGGATACATAGAAATCCCAAACCCCTATAATCCGGATCAGCCAAGCAGGTTCGTAGACTGGAGGGCGCATGGATGGGTAAATGTAAGGTCGGCAATTGCAAGGTCAAGTAACGTGTATTTTTACGCCATAGGCGGCGGATTTGAGAACACAAGAGGTCTTGGAATAGCAAAATTAAGGCAATACTGGGAGAAATTCGGGCTGAATAAATTGACAGGGATAGATTTGCCGGGTGAGGCAAAGGGCATTCTACCCGACCCGGAAGAGAAAGAAGAGCGAACGGGCTCAATTTGGAGGATTGGAGACACATATAACGTATCAATCGGACAAGGAGATCTTAGAATTACGCCTATGGAGCTTATAACCTCGATGAGCGCAATAGCAAACCACGGAAAGGCGTTTGTCCCGCATATAGCAAAAACGGATGAGCCGGAGTTATTCCTCGACCTTGAGGCTCTTGAGCCGGCGCTTAGTATAGTTCGGGACGGAATGAATGATGCCGTAAGCAAGTCATATGGAACCGCGTATCTATTGGCGGATTTGCCCAGAAGCACCGCGGCTAAGACAGGAAGTGCGCAGACGGCAAACAACGCCAAGACAAATGCTTTGTTCGTCGGCTACGGGCCTTCTGAAGACCCCGAAATAGCGATACTTATACTCGTGGAAGATGCAAAAGAGGGGAGTCTTAACGCCGTCCCGATAGCGAAGGATGTTCTCGGATGGTATTATGAAAACAGGCTTAATTAAATCGAGTTAACCTATGAAAAGTGAATTAAGGCAGGATTTGGTCTCGGGTGACTGGGTACTCATATCCCCGGGCAGAGGCAAGAGACCGAGTCAGTTTAAGGATACGATAAGGCGCGTTCGGTCTCCGAAGAAAACATGTATTTTTGAAGACCCAAGCAAGGCTGGGGGAGGAATGGTCATTCTTTCTATGCCAAACAATAAAAATTGGCGCCTTCAAGCTGTCCCCAATAAATACCCGGCTGTTACAAGCGAGGGCGTATGGGAAACACATGAAGGCAGGCGCGGACCTTTCTTTGTCTTGCCGGGATACGGGCACCATGAGCTTGTGATAACCAGAGACCACGATAATAACTTTCCGAAACTTATCAGAAAGGATGCGACTCTTCTTTTTCAGGCATTTATGGAGAGATACAAAAGCATGGCTGCGGACAGCAATATGTCGTATATCTCCATATTCCACAACTGGGGGCCAAAGGCAGGGGCGTCCGTTTATCACCCCCATTATCAGATACTCGGAATACCGGTTATACCGCCGGATATAGAGCGTTCTCTTAATGGGTCTTTGAATTATGCAAAGAAAAATAAAGATGTGTGCGTGCACTGTACTCAGATTGAATGGGAAAAGAAGCAGGGAAAGAGGGTTTTGTTTGAAAACAAAGACGCAATATCCTTTGCGCCTTTCGTCTCTAAGGAGCCTTTTGAGATGAGAGTGTTCCCCAAGAAGCACCGCCCTTATTTCGAGAAAACCAAAGAATCGGAGCTCAAGGGTATCGTTGAAATTCTCCATAAAACCCTGCAGAGACTTGAGAAACGGCTCGGAAATCCAGATTACAACTTCTTTATCCATACCGCACCTGTGCGGAACAGGCAGGAGCATGACCACTATCATTGGCATATAGAGATATTCCCGCGCACGAATATATCCGCGGGGTTCGAACTCGGGACTACTATAGAGATAAATCCGCTTGACCCCGATGAGGCAATAAAATACTTAAGATAGGAAATGCTTGGGCACATACTCGAGACATTATCGGTATTTGTACTAAACATCATAGACTCACTCGGAGAAGTGGGAGTTTTTATATTGATGGCCCTTGAGAGCGCAAACATTCCGATACCATCGGAGGTTATAATGCCGTTCTCTGGCTTCCTTGCCGCAATGGGCAGGTTCAATTACTGGGCTATCATATTCATCGGCACTCTCGGAAATCTTACCGGCTCGCTTGTCTCGTACTACACGGCGATTCCTTTCGCAAGATACATACGCAAAAAGAGGGAATTTGAATCTGCCGAGAGGTGGTTTGAGAGGTTTGGAGAGTGGTCGATATTTATAGGAAGGATGTTTCCGGTTGTACGGACGTTTATATCCTTTCCGGCAGGTATGTTCAGGGTGAATATCTGGCGCTTCTCAATTCTCACTTTTGCCGGCTCCTTTCTGTGGACATGGCTCCTTACGCACATCGGATTTGTGCTTGGAGAAAGATGGGATATCCTCGGCCCGTACTTCAGGAAATTTGATTACCTGATAGTCGGCTTTATGGCAGTGGGCTTTATTGTCTGGATAGGCTACCATTTCAAGAGGAGGAGGGCAGTAAGCTAATTATGAAAAAAGTCATCATAGCAAACTGGAAATCAAACCCCAATCGTCTTTCCTCGGCGGTTGAGCTCGCCAGAAAATCCGATTTTAAGGGCGCTATAATTGCTCCGCCGCACGTATACCTCGAGGCCGTAGGGGGAACGCTAAAAAGGGCTTCTCTTGCCTCACAAGACCTGTTTTGGAAAGACGGTGGGCCATACACCGGTGAGATATCGGCGAGCCAAGTTAAAAATCTAAAGGTTAAGTAT
>CAZLBZ010000048.1:0-3296 GCA_964558045.1 uncultured Candidatus Saccharibacteria bacterium | reverse complement strand
GAAAGCGTATGGAAAAGGCTTGGGTATGGGTAGTGAGAGGAGGTATTTGTCAACGACAAAAGCTATTGCGTTTAGAAAATAAGCAATCAGCGCTAAGGATATCCAAAAAATAGGCACGTTTACAGAATTATATCACATTAACGGACGGCGACTCACCTCTGTCCGGCGCGAAAAACGCCTTTTGTGGACATATGTGCTTGACTGTATCGTAAAATCGTTTTATAAAAGAAGGAGTACGTTTTTGGTCTCTGAAAACTTGTAGAGGAGGTGAGAATGAAAACTCAGGAAGAGATAACAAAGATGCCGAGAGGAAAGTTCTGCCCCGAGGACGGGTGCGAAGGGCTCCTTATTGAGAGCCATATCTCAAGTAGCGGCGAGTACGCCATTGCTATTCGGTGCTCAAACCGAGACTGTAGCTACGAGAGGGTGCGCAAAGTCTCAAGAAGGAGACGCGCGCCGAATATCTACTGATTTCGCATAGTTCAGAAGGGCATTAAAGGGGGCCGCTCTGAGCTATGCGATGCAGTTATGCGTAGAAGAGGAAGTGGAGGAGTTGAAGTGTGTCGTGATAATGTTCCTGTGGGTAGTGTTCTTGTCGGTACTGACGAGTTGCTCGGTGATGATGGGCTTTGGCATCCCATCGAGCACATGAGCGCGCCTACCGGGGAGGGGTGTGAGATCCGCATCCGTCTCCAAAATGGCGATGAGAGAGTATTCGAGTCCGGAGACACCGTCCCTGTTTTCAGGGATGAGGTAAAGGCGAGGCGCTAAAGAAGATACGGGGGGGCAAGGGCCTTGACGGAAGTAGGAAGACCGTTCAGGGCCTTCCTATATTATAAGAAGCGTTATTCCTATCAGTCCTATAAGGACAAAAAGCCAGAGGGAAGTATATATAACCAGTTTTATTGCGTTTATGATTTCTTTCTTTTTCCAGACGAGGAAAACCGGATAGCCAAGTGTTATTATTGAGGAAATCAGCGCGGACGTGGCAAAAAGCGTGAGGACAAGTATTATTCCCAAGAAACCAATCGGTTCTTTGAACCATTGCTCCGACCTCCACATCATAAATGCTACAAGCGACACATAGGAGACAAGCGTAAGCGCCTGTAAAAACCCTATAAAACCGAGTGAGACTTTATTTTTCATATGCTTAATAATACACCAAACACAGGATTTATGGATGGTGCGGATATCGTAAAGAGCAATACAGAATGGATTATTGGGGAGTAGGGTCTAGTCAAAGATATTGACCAGGTACTCATCTATTTTTCTTTGGTCCAGGTCGTAAAAGTGTTTCCCTTGGTCGTGAAGGTATTTTGCGAGCTTTGTGCCCACAAACCTCCAGTGCCACGGCTCATAGATGTAGTATGCGTTGTTCTCGGGGTATGAGAGCACGAAACCGTATTTATATGCGTTATCAAGCAGCCAATCGTATGCGGGGGTGTTTACGAAAGCGTCATAAGAGCCGCCGATTCCGGAAGTCGTGAAGTCGAGCGTCGTTCCAAGCTGGTGTTCGGAGTATCCCTGGTCTGCGGAGAATTGGTTTGCCCCGCTGCCGTATGTTACAAGGTAACCTTGCTTCAGAGTGGACTGGGTCCCGAAAGAGCGGTATGCGGAGTGTATCCATATCATAATCCCGTCGTCCTCCGCATCTTCCAGCATGCTCTCAAGGTATGGAACTACGCTGGTGTGGATTTGCTGGGGAGTTCTCTCGCTGTACAAATATTTCAGTTCTATGTTTGAGAGGTTTTGCGGAACGTAGTGTTCGTTAAGGAAGTAAACCTTGGAGTATTTTTGGAGAAGCTCTTTATCTGTCTTGCTCAACTTATCTAGGATTCCGACGGTTTCCGCAACGTCTTCAAATTGTCTCTCGAATTCGCTTGTTTTTCCCATTTCTTCATCAAGCTGGCTCGAAAGCGACTCATTTCCGCTTTCAGAGATGGCGAGCTTCCCCCTGTATCCATCAACAGCCTCCTGTAGCATTATGATTTGGCTCTCAAGGTCAATCCTGTTCGAGCGCATGTGCGTATATCCGGCGTACCCGCCCGCTACAAGTAAAACAAGGCCCGTAGCGGCGAACACAATCGGTATTTCCTTTGATATAATTTTCCTCCAGAAATCCTTCACAAAGATGATTGTATCACAGTCCGAAGTCTATATACTATGGGGTTTACTGTAGCCCCAAAATCTGCTAATTTTCTACTGATTCCGGGGTACACTCCTTCGGTGTGCAGGGCTCGTGGTAGATTTACCCGCCATTGGCGGGGCGTCTCGCTTCTAATATGCAATTCGTTTACGTAATACAAAGCGCGAAGGATAATAAATTTTATACTGGGATTACGAATGATATTGAAAGGAGGCTGAAGGAGCATAACTCTGGCAAGAAATCTACGCCGTCCACATCCGGCCGCGGGCCGTTCAAATTGGTTTATTTCGAACAATACGAGACGCGCAAAGAAGCGCGGGAAAGAGAGAGATTCCTAAAAAGTGGTTCTGGACGGGAGTTCAGGAATAAACTATTATCTCATAAGTAATCCGGGGTAGCTCAACGGTAGAGCGTCTCGCTGTTAACGAGTTGGTTGTCGGTTCGAATCCGACCCCCGGAGCAAAAGCTTGACTATAATAACAAGATGTGTTTCTTTATCTCTAGACCTTTCACTGAAGGAGGTGAGAGATGGATATCCACTCGAAAGCGAACTATCCGAGCTCGTCATTGAGTAATTTCGCTCCACACCCCTTCGTGTTCGATGGGGTGGAATGCAATTCAATGGAGGGATTTCTCCAGTCGTTGAAGTTCAAGAGACTCCGTACCCAAACCAAAGTTTGTAAGCTCATCGGCAACGTTGCAAAGCGTCGCGGGCAGAAGCGCAACAAGGTCTGGGAAAGAACACAAACACTCTGGTGGAAGGGCAAGGCGTATGACCGCCACGGTGAGGAGTATCAAGCACTCCTTGACCGAGCGTATGACGCTCTCGCCCAAAACATATCGTTCCAGAAAGCACTCCTCTCTACAGGTGATGTTCGATTGACACACTCAGTCGGTGACTTCAACAATTGGGAGACTTGCCTGACAGAGAGAGAATTCATCTCTCGACTGGAACGGATCCGAACAGAGCTACAAAACATACAGCCGTCCTGAAGGGCTTCCTATCAGGGCGGCTCTTCAGTTTATAGACACAGCGGTTCTAACGTCGTCCACCGCCCGGAGCATCTATTGACTATAGCCACGATATGTGGTATGTTGTGTTTAGCACTTTGATTGGGTTGATACCAGCTTTATATAAATAAAACCTCTT
>CAZLBZ010000047.1:0-3557 GCA_964558045.1 uncultured Candidatus Saccharibacteria bacterium | reverse complement strand
CTCTTCCTTATCCTCAGCGATTCCGATGTCGTCAAACCATACACCGGAAGTTCTCGGGGGAAGGAAAATCACGGTCTCATGCGGCATGAGGTCAAGAAGATTCAGGCCTATCCACCGCCTTGGGTACTGCATACGAACTGTCGCGTAGTAGCGGAGAAGCTCGCCTGCGGGAATCGAGTGGTTGATCAAGAAAACGCCGTCTGCACCCCCCTTGAGTGCGACAGACACGTTACGAAGTACCTGCTCCTCACTTACAGCGTGAACGACGATGAGTAACGTGTTCCGTTTTGGAAACACTTTTCTGTAATCAGCCATCTTTATGCCTGCTTTCCATTTGGCCTACCCACCTGAATCCATCACGGCGTGTAAGGTGCGCCGTAGCTGGTCAAGAGCGTCGGTGAAGTCCCGATAAGCGATCTCGGCCATAAGACTTGGCGAGCCACGCAGAAGCCTGGAGGGTTTCTTCGATACCGTCTTGGGGTACATCAGGACGATTGGGATGCCGTGCTCGTTGCACATCTGCACCTCCATCCCTCCGCCCCACGATGGACCCTCTACGACAGCGATAAGCAGGGATGTGCATGAACATACTTGCCTACTCTCGGCCGCGTAAACCTCGCTAGGAGTTGCTATCGGATTTGTCACTGGGTCGAAGTGCTCGTGTGGAATGAAGGCCCTCTCCCCCAGCACCTCTTCACACAGGTCGCCGATACTCTCGTAGAACGACAGAACTTCGTCTCTACGCTTCGGCAACAAGTCGGTCAGTGGTCCACAAACATATGGAATTGGAATCAACGTCATTTGTCTCTAACCCTTCTGTCAACGAACTATATTTAGCGTATCTACTTAATACAATATTTAAAGGTATTTGTCCACTTTAAAAATTAATGCTTCTGAAGGAGTTGTTTTGCTAAAATATTAATATGAAGAAAATAATAATTGTTATCGGCGGGGTTGTTGTATTGGGTGTAGCGTACTATCTTATATCCCCTCTTTTCAGGGACGTTATGGTAAACGAGGAGATTCCGGAGAACGTCATAAGCGAAGACGGAAACGTGCAAAGCGGGGCTGAGAACCTCTCTTCGGAAGAGCTTGAAGATATGTCAAAACAGATGGAGGAGATGAACAGCACCACTCCCCCGCCAGTGGATGAAGGAATGCCGGAGACCGCCGACTCTGAGAGCAAAACTTTTCCGGTGATGGGAACAAGCGGGCACCCTGCAAGCGGTACGGTAAGGGTTCTGCACACAACTTCCGGAGCAGTGATACGATACGAGAACTTTTCCACCATCAACGGGCCGAATCTAAACGTGTATCTATCAGCAGACCTTCGCGCTAACGACTATATAGATCTTGGGCCAATAAAAGGAACGCAAGGGAATATAAATTACGAGATTCCCGAAGGGACGGATTTAGACAAGTACAGGTACGTTATGTACTGGTGCGTTCCATTTCGAGTGCTTTTCAACTACGCGGATATAGGCTTTACAGCGGAATAAAATTGACATTCTCCCTTAAATATAGTACAAGAAAGGCGTTATTTAACGTGTGAATGATGGAAGGAGTCTGCGTTGGCAGGACGACGGAATTTCCCCGACGCCATTGAAAGGCGCCGCAGAGAGGCAGAGGAACGGCAGGCCGTAGCGGACGAACGTACGGCAAGGGAACAGTGGCGTCGCATCCGTGATAGAGGCGCGACAGACAGGAGCCGTGAGGGAGCATGGCTCACCTGGCTAATCGAGAGAAGGAAGGGAGACATCCCTCTCGGCCGGATTCGCAAGCAGGAGGCGGCGAAGCGCCGCAGACTAGAGACCGGCGTATAGAAGAGTTCATCACGGGCGCAGCCGATATCGGCTGCGCCCATTTCTTTTTATAACTCCTCTATTGCTTCTCTATAACCGCAGTAATCGCAGTCGGGGCCCGCCTGCGGCATATCCCCGTCAAGAGTCTCCTTTATTTTTTGAAGAGTCGGCTCTAGCCACGAACTGTCACCCTCGTATGGGAGTATTGAGACATCAAACTCAAGTTTCCCGTCAAACGCCTTCTTGTCCGTTCTGCCGTTTACATAGACAAAATACCCTATGGGAGAAACCTTAAAACCGTTCTTTCTCATTAGCCACTGATACACCTCCATCTGGCGCTTGTAGCTGATTTGCCAGTCGGCATCCAGCGATACCTCGCCGTTTTTTGCTGTCGCCTTGTAATCAACCACGTAAAGATCTTTGTCGGCGTTTATCCAGACATCGTCAATCGCTCCGGTGATTATAAAATTGGTTGGCTCGTGATGGTATTGGACACCTGTAAAGTTATCTCTCCACTCCCCAAGTTTTTCATGCTCAAAGGGCACCGCATCTATCCCGTACTGCTCCATAAGAGGGTGCGCTGACTTTTCCGCTCTGTGTATGTCGAACTCCTTCTTTAGAAGCGTATCAACCGCCGAGTTTAGGCTAAACGGGTAGCCGGGCGGCCTTCCTATGCCGACTCTCCTGTCCAAGTAAAGGCACTTGGGACACTCCATATACAAGTCAATCTTGGAGCGGCTCAGCTTAAATGGCTCCTTATCATCTGGTGAATAGATATTTTTTGTTCTTTTCGGATTGTAGTATTTAGACATTGCTATATGAGTATATATGAGACTTCTATAAAACCAAAAAGAGCTGTTCAAGAATAAACTCGAACAGCTCTTTTTGGAGGCAATTCGTAAGCCGGATTCTGTATCTGATAGTAATTTATCTGGGCTCTTGATTACTCGCGAGCTCGTCCCGTGATTTCTCCCGGGCTATTTGCGGCACTCCCTAAAACATCTTGCGATGTTCGGGCTCGGCCTTGCACTCAGGTAAGGATTTAGCCGTTTCACCTCGACATTTTTACCCCTATAGTCGAGTTGAGCCATCTACGTTGGGATTGGGCTCTCCCTCAATTTTCATTTCGGGACGTCACTGTTCGCACCTCTTGGCTTTCACCAGACGGGTGTTACCCGCTACCCTACTGCTTCATAAACCTCACTCTAAGAAGCGAGTGTCCGGACTTTCCTCTCTGCCCGCTTATTGTTCCCAGATGTAAAGAGCTGTCGAGTTCTGTCAGGTGGAAACATAGAGCAGAGCTACTATCTGAATTACCTCCGAACGATTTTATACCACAAATTACGGGAATAATCAAACAAGCGTGTTTAGGGCGCGATTTACTAATGAATCTGCCCTTTTGTTCTTATCGCGCGTTACGTGAATAAACTCAACGTTTTTGAAATCCTGTCTTAGGTTCCAGATTTGTATAAATAACGGCTGGAGCTCTTTGTTCTTTACCTTATATTCGCCGTTTAATTGCTTTACAAGGAGCTCACTATCAGTTCTAAGCTCGACATCCATTTTCTTAGCCTTAGCTTTTGTAAGGAGCTGTTTTGCCTTCCTAAGGGCAAATATAACAGCGCTGTATTCCGCAACGTTATTTGTGGCCCTTCCTATCGATTCCCCGTATTCCTTGTCCCCCACAACCGCGCCTATGGCGGCAGGGCCGGGATTACCCCTTGAACCGCCGTCGGTATAAATTACATATTTTTG
>CAZLBZ010000046.1:0-3660 GCA_964558045.1 uncultured Candidatus Saccharibacteria bacterium | reverse complement strand
TACAATAGCCCTCTTGCCAACTCCGGATTCACCGATAAGAATTGCATTCGGTTTTGCAGAACGCGACAATATATCGACCAGACGGTTATACGCATCGTTATGACCCACCAAAAAACCAACCTGCCCCATTCTGGCAAGGTCGGTAATATCCGTGCTAAATCTATCAAGAGTCGGAGTAGGCCTCGCGGTCCAAGCTCTGTTCATAACGTGGTGCTTTACGCGGCGGTAGGGGAAAACAATCCTAACAACATCTTTGGGGACCCTGCCCACAAGAAGGTTCCCGCCTCGAAGCCTGCTAAATATGACAGCCCTTTCAAGGTCGTCCGCATTAATCTCGAAAAAACTGAAAAGTGACGAGGTGCTCTCTTCGCCGACTCTACCGAGCGCAGCGAAAAGATCCGGGTTATCTATTTGCCTTTGGCTCGCATCCCTTGAATTAACCGCAGCGACGACAAGCCGCTCAGCCTCCTCCCTTAATTTCTTGCGGCCGGTTCTGGGAGTGGAGTGTTTGGCTAAATAATCATTGATTCTTCCGTTAAACTCGTCTTTATCGACCTCCAACCTCGCAAGTATTTCCTGAACACGGGGCGCCTCAAGCAATACCTTTGCGGCATTGACTGACAGATCTCCTCCGATAAGGACTGACTTGTCATATGCCGAGATAACAGATTTTTTAGCGCGCGGGGTGAGGTAAAGCGCGGCGTTTCCAATCTCTCCACCGGGACCAGGAAGATAGTAGTCGGGGCGGTTATAATGGAGAACTCTATCTAAAAGATAGATTGCGCTCATAACCCCTATCCAGAAGAGCCACCTTATATCCGAGACAAGGAGGACTACTGTAGCGGCGACTTGTATAATCAGGCATATGTTAAACACAAGTCTCACAATAACTCTGGCCCAGTAACTGAACTGAAGATACGGTTCGTAAAAACCAATCTCTCCGTCTGCTGCTGTTTTTCGTAATCCCCTAAACATTTTTCCAGTAGGCGAAGTTTTTTAAGATCTCATAAATGATGAATGGAATAACCAAGAGCCAGACCAGGTAAGCAAGGGTGATTAAAAAGAAAACGATTATATAAACAGTGACAGCAACGACAACTCTTACGCTCCTGAAAATCACCCCGAGAACATAGCCTATAAACGTCCTGTCTTGATAAAGGGGTTGAAAAAAGTGCTTGAATGTAACAATGAGGGCAAACGACCTGTCGAGGCGGCCAAATAGGGCAAGTGTCCATGATCCGACAACGCGAAAACTGCCCACATACCAGTGCTCTAAGAAACCCAAGATTCTATGCACAAAACGTGCGGCTACATATGCCGGTGCAAGTGTCATCTAATTCAGTATAACGCAAAAATCACAGCCTGTTATAATAACTGTACCCGTTTTAATGGATAAAAACATAAACACTTTGGAGGATCTGGAAAAAGCGGTATCGACCGACAACGCTTTGCCTCTTGGAAATTCAAATCTTGTCTTCGGGGAGGGGAATCCGAATGCGGATGTAATCTTTATAGGGGAGGCTCCCGGATATTATGAAGACTTGGAGGGAAGACCTTTTGTCGGAAGAGCTGGCAAGCTATTGGACAAGCTAATCGATGCACTCGGATGGAGGCGTGATGACGTTTATATAACCAATATCGTAAAGCGACGCCCTCCGGAAAATCGCGACCCAATGCCGGACGAGATAGCGGCATATACTCCATATCTCACAAAGCAGGTTGAGATAATAAATCCGAAGATTATAGTCCCATTAGGGAGGTTTGCAATGAACTATTTTCTGCCTACCGCAAAAATATCCCGCGACCAAGGGAAGCTTTTCTGGTGGAAAGAGAAACTTGTAATCCCGATGTATCACCCCGCAGCGGCGCTCCGCTCCGGTGATGTCCTTAAAGAACTGGAAAGCAGTTTTGCAAGACTCCCCGTAGTGGTTAAAAAGTTTGAAAAGTTTTTAGAGGAGAAGGAACCAACTTCCCGCGAGGAGGAAAAAGAACAAAAAGAGCAGAAGCGCCTATTTTAGAAAGAATGGTTTTCCAGCATGCTTAGGCTACTATTCTTCAGCTCCTCTAAGCTTTTCAATTCGGCATCTTTGCTTATCGCATCCGCCAATTCTCTCCCACCAAGGAAGTGGGGCAAAAGCACATAATCCGCACCTTCTCTATATAGCTCCCTGGCCTGCCAGTCATACTCCGCGCTAACAACGACCCTGGCACCACCGTTCTTGGACCTGACAAGCTTCAAGATAGCTAAATTGTCCCGCAATACCGGGATTGTGGATATTACCACCTTGGCATTAACCAAACCCACGCGCTCCTGAATGTCTATATCGGCTATGTCGCCGTAGACAACCGGTATACCTATCTTAGTAAGAGACTTAACGATAGATGGGTCAAAGTCTATCGCTACAAAATCAACACCGGCATTGCTCAGCGCTTCAAGAATACTCCGCCCCATCCTATGCACACCGACAAGAACGGTGTGCTTAGACAACTCCGTCTCTTCGGGAATCTCTTCAATCAATTTCTTGCGGAACTCAAACCTTTTAACTATCGGCCTGAATATTAAATAAAAGCGTTCGCCGTAAACGATGAAGTAAGATGAGATGAAAATCGTAATCATTCCGATGAGTGTAACAAGAGAAACCTCTGCCGAGCTGAGGTCTCCAAGGTGATAGCCAAGAGCTACAATAATAAGACTGAACTCCGATATCTGCGCAACGCTTATGCTCGATAAAAACGCGGTTCTGGCTCTGTACCCCAGCATGCCCATAACCGTAAGTATAATTATCGGATTTCCTATAAGTACGAAAAGTGAAAGGATTACAGCGGGCAAAACTGGCACCGCCCCACCGCCCTCAAAAGACCGGATTCCCAAAACAACAAAAAACAGAATGATGAAAAAGTCCCTTAGGGGACGCAGCTGGGCGGCAATCTGAAAATGCTCGGAGGAGCTTGCGAGCGCAAGTCCGGCGAGAAAGCCGCCAACCTCGACAGACAGACCTATTGCCGAAGAGGCGGCGGCGACACCCAGAGCCCAGGCTATACCAAAAAGATATAGCATTTCCTGAGACTTCCCTATCTTATCAAGAATCTTGGGCAATAACCTGTATGAGACGGCAGTGAACAGCAAGAGTCCCACCCCCTTTAACGCCGTAGAGACGAGGTTCACTCCAAAACTCTCATCTACCTGAACACCGGACACAAATATAAGCACAAGTATCGCAACTACATCCTGAACAAGAAGTATCCCAAGCACAACCCTGCCGTATAGACTGGATAGATTTTTTTTCTCCGACAAAAGCTTGACTACGATAATCGTAGAGGAGAGTGTAAGCGCGATTGCTATATAGAATGCGGCGATTGTTGAAAAACCGAGAGCGGATACAATAAGATATCCAAGCCCAAATGTGAATATGATTTGCCCCAGTCCTACAAGAAGCGCCGGGACCGTAACGTGTTTAAGCTCCTTGAAATTTATTTCGAGCCCGACAAGGAAAAGCAAGAGCGCCACGCCAATAGAAGAAAGATTTTCTATCAACCCAACATGCGTAAGCTCCGTATACTCAAACAGCCCTATTATAAAACCCGCCGCAAGGAACCCTATAATTACAGGCTGTCGCAAAAGATGCGCCAAGAAACCTGCAAGAACGGCGACAACAACCA
>CAZLBZ010000045.1:0-3763 GCA_964558045.1 uncultured Candidatus Saccharibacteria bacterium | reverse complement strand
ACGCTATCCGCGCTAACAATATTAAATTTACTGGTATCAACTGAGTTGTATTGTAGCCAATAACTTACTCCAGTCTCCCAGTGGCTAAATTGCGGATCACCTATACGTCCAAGGTAATATAATATACTCCTGAAGCTGCCCTCTACTAACTCACCCCTTAGGGCGGGGTTGTCCGTTGGTGTCGGGTCTGGCTGTTGAAACGTCGTAAGGGGCTTGCCCTCAAGCGCTCTGGACATAAAGTAGTGCCACATTGGGACTGCCGCTAAAACACTACTACCCCTGCTTGTAAGAGGGTCGCGATTGTTATTTCCAGCCCAAACGCCCGCTACGAGGTTTGGTGTATATCCAAACGTCCACGCATCAACATAGTCGTTTGTTGTACCCGTCTTTAGCGCAACCTGGTGGCCAGATACCTGTGTAAGCGCGAGGCTTGATTGATATAGCGGGGCGCGAAGGCTAACGTTGGAAAGAATATCGTTTATTAGCCTTGTATATTGAGGCTCTATAACCCTCTCGCTAGAGTCTTTATATTCCTCCAATACATTACCCCCCCCGTCCTCTATTTTGAGAATCGCGGTCGGTTCGTGTTTTATGCCGTCCGCAGCAAGAACCCCGTATGCGCCCACAAGCTCAATTAACCTTATTTCACCACCCCCTAGAACCAACGAGAGACCAAACCTTGAGGGGTCGTTAAGGGTGCTTATTCCGAAAAGGGAAGCGTTCTTAAGCGTGTCAGATAATCCAGCCAAATAAAGAGTTTTAACCGCAGGGACATTTATGGACTGCGCAAGCGCCTCTTTCATCATAACCGGGCCCCTAAAGAAAGAATCAAAGTTTTGTGGGTGATAACACCTTGTGTCGTGATTTTGAAAATTGACTATTGCCGGACACGCCGGCGCGAACTCAGTTGGAACATCCCATATTATAGTCTCCGGGGTAAAGCCTTTTTGAAAGGCCGTAATATACGCAAAGGGCTTTAGGGCTGAGCCGGGCTGTCTCAGTCCCTGGGTAGCGACATTGAAGTTCCCCTCGAATTTGCAGTTTTTCCCAGGAGAGCAGCCATCCGGTACGGGGTCGCTGAAATAATCTTTCGACCCAACCATCGCAAGTATCTGGCCGGTCTGTGGGTCCATTGCCAAAAGGGCACCATTCTCCCCGCCGTAGAGCTCGCTATTTCTTTGGACTCCCGTTTTTACGGCTTCCTCCGCTATTTTTTGGAGGTCTTTATCAAGCGTTGTTGTAACCCTAAAACCATCATTTCTTAGGGCATCCTCCCCATACTTTTCTCTTAGATAGTCTTGTATAAATATTACAAAGTGGGGGGCCTGTATCCCCTCCTCTGGTTGGGGGGCAATCTCCGGAAAAGATTCACTAGCCTCCGATAGCTGCCCTTCGTCTATATACCCCAGCTCCCGCATCCTTTTCAGCACAAATAACCACCTCTTCTCTAGTTCGTTAAGATGCGTGCCCCACGGAGAATAATAACTCGGTGATTGCGGGAGAGCGGCAAGAAGCGCCGCTTCACTGATAGATAGCTCACTTGCGTGTTTCTTAAAGAAGGTTTGTGATGCCGCCTCTACGCCATATGTGTTTGAACCGTACGGCACCTGGTTTAGATATAGGTTTAGTATCTCGTCTTTTGTGTAACGCTGTTCGAGTCGCATTGCTAGAACCAATTCCCTAAGCTTTCTTGTAATTGTTCTCTCTTGTGACAGGAAGGCATTTTTTGCAAGTTGCTGGGTTATCGTTGACCCACCCTGGACAACTCCGCCCCTAACAATATTTTTAATAAGCGCTCTAAATATCCCGCGCAGGTCAAAAGCGGGGTGAGCATAAAAAGAATCATCCTCAATACTTATTGTCGCATGCCTTACAATATCGGGTATATCCCCTGGTGGCACAATTGTCCTCTTTTCCTCCCCGTATATTTCATAAAGTAACGTGTTGCCCCCTCTGTCATAAATTTTTGTTGACTGAGATACCTGAATATCATTTATCTCCCCCGGAGCCGGGAGCGAAGTAAAAATATTAAAAATAAAAATAGCACCCGCTATAACGATACCGATGCCGCCTATAAGAATCTGGACTAAGACCCTTTTCTGCCTGAACCACTCCATAACAATATTATATACATGAAAGATGGACTAAAAACACAGCTCCGTTATAGCGGAGCTGTGTTTTTGTTGTTAGTTTAGAGTTCCTCGTCTTCCTCCTCGGTCTCATCGTCGTCCACCTCTTCATCTGTCTCCTCGCTATCCATATCCTCTTCCGTGTCGTCCTCGAACGCCTCGTCCTGAGCGTATATAAGCTCTTTAGTCTCCAACATAGGTTTGTAGTCTAACAAGCGACCTTTAGATACCCGCAAAGTATATAAAAAGCCCCGCGTGTGTCAACCCCAAAATATAGGCTTATTTTTCAAAAGACGCTCGTATTGCGATTGCGAGTGCATCAGAGACATCATCGGGCCCGGGTATCTTGTCTACGCCAAGAGTTATGGATACTATTTTCGACAGCACCCCTTTATCACAGCTACCATCTCCCGCTACAACCCTTTTGACATCACTGGGGGAAAATTCCAGAACCGGTATACCGGCTTGTTCGAAAACAAAGAGAGCCACCCCCCGCGCTTCGGCGATTGATATTGCGGTTTTCTTATTTTTCGAGAAGTAGACATTTTCTATTCCAACCAAGTCAGGCTTATTTTCATCGATTATTTTTTTTAACTCTTTCCCCAGAAAGAGTAGCCTTTCACTCCTAGACTTTTTTGTATCTCCTATAACCCCACATGACACGAGGCTCGGATTCCTGCCGGATTTTATAACCCCATACCCCATCCTGGTTGTTCCTGGGTCTATGCCGAGAATGACCATTACTTAATCTCTATAGATGAATAAGTTTTTTTGACGTCCGATATTTCATCTAATTCAGATATAAGGTTTTTTATCTCCACCTTCGCATTTATGGAAACTTCCGGCCTAAACTTTGGTATGTAACCATTGCTGTCTTTCTTAAAAGACCACATAACACTGCCACGCTCTGCGATTTTTGCCTCATGATTTTTCAAGACAGCTCTAATTTCACCTATGGCGCGATTCCTGTTATCAGTAGCAACCTCAACTAAAACACCAACCCCCTCCGGCCCATAAACCTCTACAACGAAGACCTCGGCATCGCCACCGGCCGAGGCCCTGTTAATAGCCCTGTCAATGTTTAACTGCGGCATGTTTTGCTTTTTTGCTTGGTCTACTGCGCTTTTAAGTGACGGATTAAATCTCGGGTCCCGCCCATCTCGGGCAGCTATTGTTATTGTATTTGCGAGTTTCGAGAAAAGCTTCCCGCGCGCCTGGTCCGTCGCCGTTTTCTTGTGTTTTATTTGTGTCCACTTGTTGTGCCCGGACATTTTGCAATTTGGATTACTCAAACATATTATAAGTGAGAGAAATGAAATTTAGTAGAAACCCCATAGACGAGACAATAAGCGAGATAAGATTAGCGGCGGAGGAGCGGGAGCTGGAGAGGCGGGCTAATCTTGAAGGGATATCTCCGCTGACCGGCGACACGCCCGTCGACAGGGGGGCTATACACGAGATACCGGAAGAAGTATCTAAAAGCTCCGGAGTGGCCGCAATAAATATAGACGACAACAAAATAACACTCGCTGTTATAAGTTCGAGAAATAAAGAGGTTAGAGAATTAGTGGATAGTTTTAAGGGGCGCGGCCTAGGAGTTGATTTATTTATGGTGTCTCAGGAACAGTTACGGA
>CAZLBZ010000044.1:0-3969 GCA_964558045.1 uncultured Candidatus Saccharibacteria bacterium | reverse complement strand
TCTGTAAAATTCATCCCAATCCAGCCCGAGCCACTTGAGGCTTTCCGTTATATCGTCTTCAAATTCTTTTTTTGACCTCTCCTTGTCGGTGTCCTCTATGCGAAGCACAAACTCCCCTCCTTTGGATTTTGCGAAAATCCAGTTGAAGAGTGCGGTTCTTGCTCCTCCAATATGAAGAGGGCCTGTTGGCGAGGGTGCAAAACGCACCCTTACTTTATCGGGCGTTGTCATCACCCTTTAATTGTAAGAATTATTTGAGCTAACTTCAAAGCCGCATCCGGCTGATAAAACGCTCTTGCCGCCTTACTCATCCCTGTAAGAGTATTCGGGGTTTCAAACAGTTTTCTTAGCTGGCCGATAAATAAATTCGGGAGAAGGTTCGGCTCTTCCATAATAATTGCGGCTCCGGTTTCGCCGTACACGGATGCGTTTTCCAGCTGGTGCCCGTTTGCCGCCTCCGGCAGGGGTATGAGTATTGAAGGCTTCCCGAACGCCGCTATCTCCGTTATTGCGCTCGCACCCGCTCTGCTTACAATAACATCCGCTGCGGTAAGCGCCGTTCCCATGTCCTTTTCAAAGTAGCCGATAGCCCTATAGCGACTCCATAGATTCTCGGGAAGATCTTTTTTAACGACCTCAAATTCATTTACAACCATGTTGTAATTTCTCTTGCCTGTCTGGTGGAGTATCTGTGTGAATTGCAGCAGCAATGTCAGATTGTCGAGTATAAAATCGTTTATTCGCATCGCTCCTTGAGACCCGCCTATAACAAGGACGAGCGGAAGTCTCGGGTCAAGTCCAAGAAGATTCCTTGCTCCCTGTTGCGTTGTCTGGTCTGCCAGCAGGCTGTTTCGTATCGGGTTTCCGGCCTGGACTATTCTCCCCTTTGTTTTGCCGAAGTATTTCTCCGCCTCGGGAAACGCCAGCACAACCGCTTCTGCGAATCGCGATGTAATCTTGCTTGTCATTCCCGGAACGGTGTCGGACTCGTGTATTACAACCGGAATTCTGTAAAACCTCGCCGCAAGAACTATTGCTACTGCTCCCGCCCCGCCCTTACTGAAGACGACGTCCGGCATAAACCAAAATATCTTCCATAGTGCCTGAAAGACACTTATAGCGAACTTGGGTATGTCTATGATATTTTTGAGCGAGAAATAGTTTCTTAACTTACTGCTCAGGATCCTTTTAAACTCTATTCCGTTTTCTTTTATGACTTCCTTGTATCCCCCGCCGGCGCCGATATAACGGACTCTCACTACGGAGTTCTGTTCGGTGGCAAGTATCTTCAGTTCAGCCGCGACGGCTATGAGCGGATATATGTGTCCTCCCGTTCCTCCCCCCGTTATAAGTATTCTTGCCTTTTTCATATCCGGGTTGTTAAATTCGTTTTCCTATATTTAATACTATACCGCTCATTGTCATAAATACCGCAAGCGCGGTTCCACCGAAACTTATGAACGGAAGAGGTACACCCGTCAGCGGTATCAGCCCGGAGTTTCCTCCGATGTGTATGAAAGCCTGCAGGCCAAGTATCGTCGCGAACCCTACAAGCAGCAATCTTCCAAACTCGTCACGTGAGTTTTTCGCCAATATCAGTATCCTCATTATCAGAAGCAGGAAAGTTAGCAGAAGCACTACTGAGCCGACAAACCCAAACTCCTCCGCTATTATCGCGAATATCGAATCCCCTATTCTCTCCGGCAGATACGCCTTTAGTGAGGATTCTCCATACCCGACTCCGGTCCACCCGCCGGAGCCTATTGTAACAAGCGCTTGTTTTAGCTGATAGCCGGATTCTTGCGCCTCTTGCGACGGGTCGAGGAAGGTCTTTATTCTCTCAAGACGGTACGGAGTCAGAAGTACGAATATTGATATTACAAGCAGCCCCAACGCTATGGCGGTAAAGATGTGTTTTTTCTTCGCTCCGCTTACAAAATACATAGTAAGGGCGGTTGTAAGCAGTATTATTGCCGCACTTGTGGATCTTTGAAGCAGTAAAAGGATGCCTACGATGCCCGATATTCCCAGAAATGGCAGAAGACCTTCGGATACGTTCTTTTGCCTGTCGGCCCTGCTGCTGGAAAGCCACGCGGCAAGGTAAACTATAAAGACTATTTTTAGAAGCTCTGAGGGCTGGAGTGTTATGGGGCCCGCTTCTATCCATCGCCTTGCACCTCCGGATGAAATCCCGAGCGGAGAGAAAGTGAGTATAAGAAGCCCGAGGGTAACAAGCAGAAGAATCGGTGCAAACTTCTTGTATTTTCTGTAGTCTATGAAATATCCGGCCAGAAATCCTATTATGCCGAAACTGAGCCCGTGCAGCACCTGGTTTTTAAGGTAAAAATATGTGTCATCGAAATTTGATTTTCCAAGGTCCGAGGACGCCGATGCAAGTGCGGCAAATCCGAAAATAATAAGCAGGATAACCGAAACTAAAATCACATAGTCTATGTTCTGGTGCTTTCTCCGTGCCATTTATCCTTTGTGCCGTAATATTTCTCCGCGTACCTCCTCTTCGCCTGCCACCTTGCCGCCTACGACAACGTGTTTTATCTGAAAATCATTTTTATTCAAAAGGACAAGGTCTGCGGCGTTCCCCTCTTTGATTACTCCCCTGTTTTTTATGTCAAAGAATCTGGCCGGTTTTGAGGTTATTTTTTCTATGACTTCCGGCAGCATAAAGGATTTGTTCTCCATAGCCATTCTGATGTATTTCGGGAATGTATCTATAACACGCTCCTGTTTCATAAACTCGTTAGATACGTTTGAGTTGCCGCTGGATGCTATAAATGCCCTGTTGTGCATGAGCGCTTTTTTCAGCAATTTATTATCGACATTTTTCTGCGAGACGATCGCCCTTAAGGAAGTTACGTCCATTACATGAAGGAGGGCCTCTACGGAGTTCTTGTTAAGATTCTTTGCTATCTCGCTTAGTGACTTCCCTATCAGGTATTCGTGCTTCGGCGCTCCTGCAATATACATGCTCTTCGGGTCTATTTTCTTCAACTCCTTCTTTATAAGTTCGTGAAGGCCTTTGTTCCTGACTCTCTCAAGCATTGCTTCAATGCTTCCCTTTTGCACCCACTCGGGGAGTATTGTGTATATCGCATCTACGCTTGTGTCGTGCGGATATATATCAAAGTAAACCTCGAATTCCGTCTCGGCTATCCTGTCGAGCGCCTCCCTGAATTCTTTGCCAAAGCCCTTTATCGGCCTGAAGTGGCTGATTACCGTTTTAACTCCTGTCTCTTCCGCAGTCTTGATTGTTTCATCTACGGACTCCGTTAGCTTTCCCCCTTCGCTTCTTAAGTGTGTTGCATAAACTCCTCCCGCCTCTTTAACTATTTCCGCAAGCTCTTTTATCTCTTTTTGTGAAGCGTTGTTTCCGTGGATATATCCGAGCCCGGTGGAAAGCCCGAATGCGCCGTCTTTCAAAGCCTCTTTCAGGACACCCTTCAGGACGGCGAGCTCTTTTGTCTGTATTCTCGTTCTGTCCCCCGCAATTGACCTCCGAATCGTTGAGTGGCCGGCAAGAGTTCCAAAGCTTACACCGAGAGGAGTCTTCTTTAGTGTGTTAAGGAATTCGGATACGGTGTGCCAGTTTACATTAATCTCCGTCGGATTGGCCCATTTTCTGATTGACTCAAGGGTTCCGTATATAAGCGGCGCTAAGGAAGAGCCGCAATGCCCGCCTAGTATGGTTGTTACCCCCTGATTCGTGAAATCTTCCTGTTTCGGATTCTCAAATATGCTCAGATAGTGGTCGGAGGTTGTATGTATGTCTATAAAACCGGGCGTAAGGTAGTGGCCCAACCCGTCAATAACCCTGCTCGCTCCCCTGCTCTTTAGATTGCCTATTGCGGAGATTACGTTTTTCTGGACGAGTACATCCGCCTTATATGGCTCGTTTCCCTCGCCATCAACTACTTGTACATCCTTGATCAGCAGGCTCATTGGATTTCATTA
>CAZLBZ010000043.1:0-4035 GCA_964558045.1 uncultured Candidatus Saccharibacteria bacterium | reverse complement strand
CAAGTTCGCATGCGCCAAGGACAATTTCTCTTTTCCAGAGATAGAGCCGCGCCTGTTCTCCTTTAACAGCCCGTATGGCGCATGCGAGGAATGCCACGGACTCGGGACAGTTAATGCCTGGTCGGAGAAAGTCTGCGAGGTATGTTCGGGCAAACGTCTCAGGCCGGAGGCTCTTAATGTCTTTGTTGGCGGGAAGAACATCGCTGATGTTGTTGATATGTCGATAACAGACTCGGTTAAGTACTTCAGCTCATTGGATAAGAAGCTTAAGAAGTCACAAAGAAGCATAGCCGAGGCTCCTCTTCGGGAGATAAACTGGAGATTGAAGTTTATGGATGATATCGGCCTTGATTACATCACATTATCGCGAAAAGCCGGAACTTTATCCGGCGGTGAATCGCAGAGAATCCGACTTGCCTCACAAATAGGTTCGCGTCTTGTAGGAGCGCTGTATATCTTAGACGAGCCGACAATCGGGCTTCATCAGCGCGACAACAGGAAGCTTATAAACACACTTCATGAGTTAAGGGATTTGGGCAACACCATCATCGTGGTGGAGCACGATGAGGAGACAATTATGTCCGGCGATTACCTCGTTGATATCGGTCCGGCGGCGGGTATACATGGCGGCAAGATAGTTACCCAGGGTGACATTCCGGAGATTATTAAAGATAGGAAGAAAAAGTCACTTACCCTTGACTATCTGCGAGGAGAGGAAAGTATTCCCATTCCGGAAGAGAGACGCAAGGTTAAAAAACCGGGTGACTTTTTAAAGGTTAAGGGAGTGGTGCATAACAACCTTAAGAACCTTGACGCAGAACTTCCGCTTCGCAGATTTACCGCGGTTACCGGAGTTTCCGGGTCCGGAAAAAGCAGTTTGGTCTACGACGTGATTTATAAATCCCTGGCAAACAAGTTTAACAAAGCCAATTTTAAGCCCGGCAAACATAATGCGATTCTCGGACTTGAGTATATCAACCGAATCGTTAACGTTGACCAGTCGCCGATTGGAAGAACTCCGCGTTCCAATCCCGCGACATATGTCGGTGCCTGGACATACATCAGAGATTTATTTACTGCAACCGAGGATGCCAGGATTCGCGGTTGGAAACCAGGCCGCTTCAGTTTCAATGTACGCGGGGGGAGATGCGAGAACTGTGAGGGGAACGGGATGATTGCCATTGAGATGCATTTTCTTCCGACGGTTTATGTACAGTGCGATGTTTGTAAGGGAATGAGGTTTAATAAAGAGACTCTTGAGGTTAAGTACTCGCCTGGCGGGTCCGGTGGAGGCAAAAATATATATGAGGTGCTGAAGATGACGGTCGAGGAAGCTACTAACTTTTTCAGCGATATTCCTTGGCTTTACGACAGGCTTAATGTCCTTGATGATGTGGGTCTTGGCTATCTTGAGCTTGGACAGTCTGCTACAACTCTTTCCGGGGGTGAGGCACAGAGGGTAAAGCTTGCAAAAGAACTCGGTAAACGCGACACAAGGAGAACGCTATACCTTTTAGATGAACCGACCACCGGACTGCATTATGCCGATGTCAGTAAACTGCTCTTGGTTCTTCAAAAGCTTGTGGACAGGGGGAACACCGTTGTGGTTATCGAGCATAACCTCGACGTTATAAAATCTGCGGACTGGGTCATTGATTTAGGTCCGGAGGGCGGTGATAAAGGAGGTAGGGTTGTTGCGGCAGGAACCCCGGAGGACATTGCGGGGTATAAGGGGAGCTATACGGGAGAGTATCTGAGAAAAGTTTTGAAGTAAATCGGTTTGACATTGAGCGAGTAGGGTACATACTATTTGTATCGAAGTAAAGTTGGCTATGCCATTTTGCTCGAAAAAAGGTCAGTAGAACAAAAAAGCGAAATGGCGAATAACGAACAGGGGGGCGGATTTGAAAGGAAGATGTACCAGGGGGAATGGAAGTGCGGCAAGTGCGGCGCTGACATAAAGGAACTTCCTTTTGAACCAGACCCAGCACGTCTTGATCAGCTTTTGTGCCGCGACTGCCACAAGCAGCGCAGGCAGGATAGAGGATACTAAGTCAAAGGAAAAACAGCCCGGAAGGGCTGTTTTTCTATTTTAGGACTTGCTCCCTGCACGCACTTTCCGTAGGATACAGATGCTGTTATGCAAAAGATTCCGAAAAACCTTCCGGATTCTCCGGGTGTATATATCTTTAAGGGCATTCATGGCAAGGTCCTTTATGTAGGTAAGGCCGCTAATCTGAAGCGGAGGGTTTCGAGTTACTTTCAGAAAGCGCACGATTCTAAAATAGAAAAGCTAATATCGCGCGCAAAGAAAATTGATATAAGGAAGACCGATACGGCGATTGAAGCATTAATTTTGGAGGCGGAGCTCATTAAGAAGTTTGAGCCTTCGTACAATATACGCGATAAGGACGACAAAAGCTTTTTATACGTTGAGATAACCAACGAGGAGTGGCCGAGAGTGCTTCTGGTAAGAGGCAAGTCAGACTCGGACGGGAAGAGGTACGGCCCGTTTACATCCGCGTCGAGCATCCGCGCCGCGATGAGAGTCATACGCGGGATATTTCCGTACAGCGTACACGACCCGAAAAAAGTCGGCAGCTATAAAAGGCCGTGCCTCGATTGTCAGATAGGCAGGTGCCCAGGAACTTGCATAGGCGATATTACCAAGACCGAATACAGAAAGACCATAAGGCATATAAAACTTTTTCTTGAAGGTAAGAAAGATAAGGTGCTCAGTTCTCTTGAGAGGGACATGAATGACGCTGCCTCAAAGCTTGACTTCGAAAAGGCGGAGAAGGTAAAGCGCAGGATTTTTGCGATTCAGCACATTCAGGATACCGCGCTTATAACGAGAGATGAGCCGATTGGCGTGTCTCCGCGTATTCGGGTTGAGGGTTATGATATCTCAAACATCTCGGGAACGTCCGCAGTCGGTTCAATGGCGGTATTTATAAACGGCAGGCCGTCGAGCAGGGATTACAGGCTTTTCAGGATACGGAGTATAAAGAAATCCGACGACGTCGGCATGTTAAAGGAGGTTATCAGCAGAAGGCTAAAGCATGATAATTGGGAACAGCCGGATGCCATTATGGTTGACGGAGGTAAACCTCAGGTTAACGCGGTAAAGGCGGTTCTTTTGGGCGCGGGGCTTAAGATACCCGTTGTCGGCATAGCCAAGGGGCCCAAAAGGGATAAAAATGAGTTTATCGGCAGGGTCCCGAAAGGTATAGAGCGTGATGCGCTTATATATCTGCGCGATGAGGCGCATAGATTCGCGATTAATTACCATAAGAGGCTAAGGAGCAGGAAATTCATAAATAGATGAAATTATCAATAGGAATCGTAGGGCTTCCGAACGTGGGAAAATCGACACTGTTTAAAGCGTTGACTAAAAAGGACGTAAACATCGCCAATTATCCTTTCGCTACGATTGATCCGAGCGTCGGCGTTGTAAGCGTCCCAGACGAAAGGGTTGATAAGCTCGCGGAGCTTAGTGGCTCGGAAAAGAGGATACCGGCCGTTGTGGAGTTTTACGATATTGCCGGCCTTGTTAAGGGCGCCAATAGGGGAGAGGGGCTGGGAAATCAGTTTCTTGCGCATATAAGGGAAGTGGCGGTCATTGTGCACGTTGTTCGGTGTTTCGGGTCAGACGACATAGTTCACGTGGAGGAAGGCGTTGATCCGGCAAGGGACATCGATATCGTTAATACTGAATTGATTCTTAAGGATATGGAGACCGTTGACAGGCGTATTGATAGGCTTGAAAAGGAATCAAAGACTGGAGATAAAGAAAAAGTAAAAGACCTCGAGATATTAAGAATGGTCAGGGATTCGCTTGATAACGGTATTCTCGTGTATTCCGCCGACCCGGAGCTTGCGGGAGCTTCCGCGGTAAAAGAATTAAGCCTGCTTACCTTAAAGCCCCAAATTTATCTTTTAAACGGTGATGAGTCGGATGTTTCGGATATCGTTAAGGATAAAATCAAGGAGCTCGGAAGTGACTACATTGTCGCTAACCTCGGGAAAGATTCC
>CAZLBZ010000042.1:0-4177 GCA_964558045.1 uncultured Candidatus Saccharibacteria bacterium | reverse complement strand
TGTTTCTCGGGATTGGGAAGAACTGATCATCGCAGCCGGCTGAGAACCGTCTACCCGGCGGTTCTTCATTTTCAATATGGAAGGAGGTTATGGGATAATCAGATTATGCGTAAAATGAATAACAATAAACTTCTAGAAAGAAGCGTATACGAAAAGTGGATAAAAGAAGTTCCAAAAGACGAGTGTTTGCTGTGCAAATATAACGAATATCAGATTGTTATTGATGAGTTTGATAATTGGGCTTGGATCTTGGCAATTTCACCATACTGGAAATACCACACAATGCTTGCTCCATATAGGCATGTAGCAACATTCGCAGAGTTGAACGATGCGGAGGTTAGGGAATTGCATGCTCTAACAGGAAGGATTGAAAAGTCATATAATCTTCTTACGAGTAATGAGGGCGGCGATTCTATACCTAAAAACGTTGTGTTCTTTTGGAGAAAGAGATACGAAATAGGCGAGGGAAGAGATAATCAAAGTAACCAGCACTATCATCTACACATTTCACCGGACAAAGACCACTCTTGGGAGCCAGTATTAGACAACGAGGCGTACAAAATCAATGTTGAGGAAGCGATAAAACTACTAAGGTTTAGGGATTAGAATTCTTGTAATAAGGCCACGGGGCGAGCACCAAAACCTCTCCATATATTTGACTAAACGCTAAATACGTGTTTTATTGAGTTTGATCATTTGGGAAATGGTTTTTGCTCTTTAAGGGAAGGACACGAGATGATTACGACCGTGGGTACGGTACGTACTTGGACGACATTAGCCAAAGAAGAGGGCATTGCCTACCTAATTGTGGTACGCGACACACTCAGTGGCACCACTTATCCCGTTGAGGTGTGGTCGTGGGAGAAGAGCTTCTATGAGAAGTACGACTACTACGACGGGAAGAACAGGCAGGAGATCGTTGAGGTCTATGACCTCTCGATGGATTTGGAGGATCAGCTCAAAGAAGAGAGAGCGTTCCATCCGCCGTCGAGGTTGTAGATATCCCAACGATCATTCGCCGCCACGAAGAAGCCAAATCTTCGGAGGCGGCTTTTTCGTTTTGCTAACGTTATAAATAGTCTCGGGTTGTCTAATGATGTAAACTGTCTTTATGGAGTCTATACTCGCAAGCGCTATTGCTAATTATCAGCAGATAGCTGTTTTTGTTGGCTCGTTTTTCTTTGGTGAGAGCGTAATAATAACGCTCTCCGTTCTTGGGAAAAGCATCGGCCTTACTTTCGGTCGAATCTTTATAATGGCCTTATTGGGTACCGTTTTGGCGGACCTGACCTGGTTCAAGTTCGGTGATGTTCTCTTGAAGGATATAAAGCTTATTGACAGGTGGAACGAGCGTGTGAGTAAGGAGTACAGTCCTTTGGTGAAAAGGATTACGCGACACGGGCCAGTTCTCTCGCTCTTGTATATTAAATTTCTCTATGGGACCCGAGTCCTTACGATACTTTATTTGTCTTCTGTAAAGGTTTCTATACGGAAGTTCCTCATCTTCGATACAATAGGAACTATTGCATGGTTGTCCGTAATTGTTGGATTTTCATGGAGTTTGGGGGCAAGCGCTAAATCAGTTATCCGTGAAATTCAGGACGTCGCCTATCTGATACTAATCGCAATCGCCATACTGATAGCGTTTCGAATATTCTCAAAATGGATGCAAACCAGACTCAGACAAAAGTAACGGCTATTGTCCCCGCATATAATGAGGCGCCGCGCATAGGTGCCGTACTTGATGTGTTAACGTCGTATCCCGGTTTCACGGAAGTAATTGTCATAGACGATTGTTCGTCTGATAACACCCCGGAGATTGCGAAGAGCTACGATATCCGATACATACGTAACAGCCGTAATCTTGGAAAGGGTAAGTCGATGGATATAGCCGTAAGTGCGGCGCACGGAGACATTATCTTTTTTGCGGATGCCGACGTGAAAGGGCTTAATCACACAGTTATTGAACAAACGGTTGGTCCGGTAGTTCGAGGTGAGGTCAGTATGTTCATAGCGATGAGAAACAGGAAGATATATTTTCTGCGTTTTCTTCTGCCATTCACGCCACTGCTCGGTGGCGAGAGGGCTATCGTAAAAACGCTATGGGATACTATACCCGACTGGTACAAGAGGGGATTTCGCATTGAGGCAGGCATGAATTTTTATACAAAGTATTACGACGGGGGATTTAGCTATAAAGTTTTTCCGGGCCTTTCCCAGGAGATAAAAGAGAAAAAGTACGGCTTATTAAGGGGGTTGCGCGGGCGTCTCAGAATGGTGTATGAAGTTTTTTCTTCACAACTTCGTTTAGAGCTGACGGCAATACCGGAGTCAGCGAAGAATGGCAGGGACGCGTTACTTATCGTGCTGGCAAATCTTGCGGGCCTCGCCGTAGGCGTGCTGATTATGCTTTCGTCGTGGTTTGGTCCGGCTCGGTTCATAGACACGATATTTGCGAACGAGTTATATGAAGACCCCAGAGCGCCATTTGTTCATTATCTGATATCGTTAGTCAGCCACGTTAGTCTTGGAACCCTCAGTGTAATCGGTATAATAGTCATTGTCCTGAATGCGGTTTTCCTGACCGCGAGCTGGAAGAACGCGTATCTATATATTAGAAATATCGTGTTTTCCAAACGCCTCTAAAACAAAATCTATGTTAGGCAATACTGTGCTAAAAACCTCAATAAAAAACCGCTACACAAAACATTTCATTAAGTGGTTTGTTATCGTGAATGCTGTGTTTTTCCTGATATTTTTACTCGTAATAATATTGTTTGACGTCGAAAGCGCGGAAGGTGAATTATCAATTGGACGGATAGTGCTTGACCAAGGCCTTCTGCTCTTATTGTTCCTATTCACGGAGATTCTACTTACCGGGTATCTCGTTTTCAGCTCCTTTATAAAACGTCAGAGTAACTTAATGGACTCAAGGGGGCTGATCGATGGAGGCGAAAGCGCCAGCACCGAGTTTAAAAGTTCTCTTCGTTGGGATTTTCAGGGCGGTAAGATAGGCAAGTATATAGAGGAATCCATTGCGAAGACCATTGCCGGCTTCCTGAATTCGAGCGGAGGCACCCTGTTTATAGGGGTTGATGATAATGGAAATGTTGTCGGTCTTGATAAAGACTATACGACTCTCAGAAAGCAGGACAGAGACGGATTTATGCTTCAATTCTCCCACATCATACGCAAGTACCTGGGGAGCGCCGTTAGTGGATACCTCCAAGTTGAGATGACAAAGTTGGACGACAAGGACATCTGCCGCATAGACGTGTCCCCGAGTAATGGACCGGTATATTTTAAGGGTGAGATGGGTGAGACATTCTTTGTGCGCTCATCTACCTCTACTCAGCCATTGAGTATAAGCGAGGCCCATAAGTATATTTCAAATCACTGGTAATAAATAATCGTGGAATATTGACTATAGCGATATTTTATGGTTTTCTATGTAACACGATTCTACTGGTCTAGGCGTATACGTAGAATAGTTTTTTAGCTCTTTCAAAAAGGACGCGCAGAGATTGGAGTAAAGATGTTCTTTCTGATTTTTCTGCTAGTAGCGGGGGTGACATATAGCGCGGTAGAGAAAGTCGCACCGACTATCTTGGCCTGGATTGCGCTTTCTGTCATCTTGATGTACCCATTGATGTGGCTAATGTGGGTTAGCAACACACTTGGATTCGAGTCCTTCCTGGTCAACTCTTGGCAATCTCTGTCTGGAGTGAGCTCGCCGGGAGACATAGTTCCTGAGTGCGCAAGCGGCCCTACACTATGGGCCCTTGTTCTGTGGGTTCTCCCTGTACTCAATGCTGTACCTGGATTCGTCGCTATCTTTGGATTGCCGATTGGGGCCATATGGTCTTTCGTCGGTGGTCTCCGTTATCTGTTGGACAGAAACAGCGACTGGCTCAAGTCTGGAATTGGGGTTTTCGGTTTGGGGCTGCTTGGAGTTGTCCTTGCGGGGCTAGTGATGCGACTGACTCACTTCCTTTACTCCACCTTGGGGTGTAGTGGATAAGAAGCCACCGACGAAGAAGCCAAATCTTCGGAGGCGGCTTTTTCGTTTTTCATATAGAAAGATCGTTATCAAGAGAGTGTTTTCTTGATAGAATAAGCTGGAATATATGAATTGGTTGTTTTTTGCGCTTCTTTCTGCATTAACAGCAGCCTTGGT
>CAZLBZ010000041.1:348-4297 GCA_964558045.1 uncultured Candidatus Saccharibacteria bacterium | reverse complement strand
CGGAATGATTAAAGAGGGTATTGACCCGCGCGTCATTGCCGGTATAAAAAGAGGAGAAAAAGGAGAAACTCCTGAGGCGTTAGGGGCCCTAATAAGAATGCGGAGGGATAAATTAAGTGAAAAGGACCTATTGAGCACCGGTATAGCACTATACGCGCCATACGACCCGAACACAAACCACTACAAATTCTCCGACGATAAAGAGGAGGCTGAAAAGATACACGACAAATTGGGGGCAGGGCTGATAGATTATGAAGTTAGATACAGGCCCACTATTGCAGCACGCCAACGCAACCGGCAAACAACTGAGGGCCAAGCTAACTATGACAAGGCTATTCATAAACGACTAAAAGAGTATGAAGATATTCTATCCCAGGATAAAGACACTCAGCTTAGAATGCTTAGCGGAGAGTGGGAGGCTATCAAGCAACGAGAGATTGGAGATTCTCACAAGGCAATTGACGCCATCAAAGACGAGAAGATCACAGAAGAGAAGAGGGAGGGGGAAAAGAGGCGAATAGAAAGATACTACGACGACCTTGGGCCAGAGGGTTACCTAAAAGGGCTCCGCGCTCTAAAAAACTCACAGAGGGATATGTTGGGTCTAATGTTTAGGGAACCTATAGAGAACGACACAACAGAATAAAAATATTTACTATGAAACACCCATCACAAGAAGAGGTAAAAAGGCAACTAAGGGCAGTGCCTGAGAATATCAGCGCGGCGCTATCAGATGAGAACGCAAACACAACGCTCTGGCAGATAGCAAACAGGAACCACTTAAGCGAGGAAAAGGCTACCGGAGTAGTTAGGTTAACTGGCTACGTCATATTGGGATTTGTCCAACCAGAAGAACTTGCGCATGAGATAGAAGGGGAATTACATATTAATCACAAGGTTGCAGCGGCACTAAGTGAGGAAATATACAAAAAGGTGTTGAGCCCGATATTTTCCGGGGAGTATATTGCCAGCTCAGTATCGCTCCCGCAACCAGACCAAGCGCAACAAGAAGTGCAACTACAAAACCAGCCCGAACAAGTAGCAGAGAATGTCCCGGAGGCACAACCGATAAACGCCGCACCCCCATACCCGCCGCCAACACCGAAGGGACCCGTCGCTAAAAAAGAAGAGCCGCCGATGAACCAGCAACCGACAGAAGGCGCAAGCCCCTTTCTAATACACCAGGAGAAAAGCAACATAGAGCCGGTTGGGAGACCGTCAAACGAGAGCCTGATGAGGCCGTATTTCTTCGAGCCCACAAGCACGGTTCAGCAAGCTGAAGAGAGACCAACAGCAGCACGACTGGAGATAGGCGACGTCGAGGAAGAGAAGCCCGTAGAACCCGTAGTCGGGAAAACGGAGAAAGAAGACGTAAGGGTTGTTAACTACTCCGGGCCCAAGAGTGAGACCAATCCATTTGGGAGACAAGAGAAAAATAATCCACAGCAGAGCAAGGCGCCAAGTCAAGGAGAACAGGCTAGCCCAGAGGAGGTTCACCCAGACAACATAGTCAACCTAAAGGATTTACCAAAATAGAGTTGGTCTGAGCAAAAAGTCGCCCAAAGTCGCGCATTAAAGTATAATCTGGTTATGTCGGTGCGCTTAATCGCCGACGCACTAAACGCTACTGGATATGCAATTTCAGGTCCCACAATTTATAGAAACGGAGGATAAAATCGTCGGTCCGTTGACGCTAAGACAATTCCTTATAATAGCGGGTGGTGGGGTTTTGATAATTCTTTTCTTTTTCATACTTAACCTCGGTTTGTGGCTTTTTGTTTCAGCAATATTCGGGACGATAAGTATGGGACTCGCGTTCGGGAAATTGAATGGAAGACCAATAACGGTCTATATATCCTCCTTAATCAACAATATATGGAAACCCAAGGTTTATGTATTTAGACCGGAGATTCCCGAGAGCAGGGGGGTCATAACCAGCAGCGTCGAATATAAAAAAGAATCGTCCAAGACAAAAGAGCCTGCAGGGGAAAGGGCTAAGGAGAAGACCTTAACCACAAAGGCTCGACCCCTAAAACTTCCCCAACTAAAAATCCCTTCAATGAGCGGCGTTAAGGACCTAAGGGAGTGGCTTGCCACGTCTAAGACCGCTATACCGAAACGAGAGAAGCCGCTACCAAGGGATTTTGGCCTGCCACAAAAACAAATAAAAGAGGGGTATGAAATCTTAAGGCACTTCACCGGAGAAAGGGAAATTGCGAAAAGAATCGACTATCGCTAAGTTTCTATGTACCCTGTTTTTATTTATATATAATAAGATTGATGGCAAACAAAAAAGAATCCGCTAGAACCCAAGATATTGTTGATATAGATGATATTAAAGATGGTGTTGTTATTCTTAGGGGCGGTGGTCTTAGGAAAATCATCCTCGTCGACGGCATAAATTTTGACCTTAAATCAGAAGAGGAGCAGAAAATTATAACACTGGCCTACCAAAGCCTCTTAAATTCGCTTGATTTTTCGGTCCAGATAAACATCCATTCAAGGAAACTTAATGTGGAGGGGTATCTTGAGAATCTGTTGGAAAGAAAAAAGAGAGAGACTAATGAGTTGCTAAAGATACAGATAGAAGAGTATATAGAGTTTGTGAAATCCTTTGTGCAAACAAATACGATTATGGCCAAGAGTTTTTCCGTTGTTGTGCCATACAACCCCGTTGTCGTACCGGGGGCGGCCAAAAAACTGCTTTCCCTCTCTAAAAAATCCAAAAACGTACACATAGAGGAGGATAGAAGGGATATAAATCCAGCACATCTTGAACAGCTCCAGCAGCGCACAGAAGAGGTTATAGCGGGGTTGAGACAGGCTGGCCTAAGGGCGGTCAGCCTTGAAGACCAAGAGCTAATAGAGTTCTATTACAACTCATACAACCCGGCAACAATAGAGAAACGCGGAGAGCACATAGGGCGCCAAGGGGTAAGCGGCGTGGCCAGCATAAAAGATGTCGTGGCGCCAACGCTCGTAGAGGTGAACCAAAATAATCTAAAAATTGGCGACAAACTCACAAAAACACTGTTTGTTTTTAACTATCCACGGTATCTTTCGAGTGGGTGGTTCTCATCAATAATAAACCTTCCTAGTCTGATCGATATATCAGTATTCATACACCCCACGGATACGGGCATAGCGCTAAGAAACCTCAGAAAGAAATCTGCGCAAATCGAGTCCCAGATACTCAGCACGCAAGAGAGGGGCGTCGTAAGAAGCCCTGCCCTCGAAACAGCCCTGAGGGACATAGAGGCCCTAAGGGACTCCTTGCAGCAATCGGAGGAGAAACTGTTTGATGTGGGGGTCTACATAACATTCCATGCCGAGTCCGAAAAGGAATTAAACAAATTGGAGTCAGAGATTACTAACATATTGGATAACAAGTTGGTAAGCGTGAAGCCGGCGACATTCGAGCACCTTAATGGATTCAGGTCAACCATCCCGCTTGGAGAAGATGAATTGGGCATACACACCCCATTAAATTCCGGCCCGCTATCATCGTTTTTCCCGTTCGTCTCACTCGAACTAACCTCCGATGAGGGCGTTATGTATGGCGTGAATAGACACAACAACACGCTTATTATTTTCGACAGGTTCACCCTTGAAAACGCTAATATGGTTATCTTTGGGAAGGCCGGCGCTGGAAAGTCTTATGCGACAAAGCTGAGTGCGCTTAGGTCGCTTATGTTGGGTGCCGGGGTTATAGCAATAGACCCCGAGAATGAGTACCAGGCGATGAGTAATGCTGTCGGCGGGAGTACATTCAATATAGCGCTTGACTCCGACAGTGATATAAATCCTTTTGACATACCGAGGGTTGCCGAGGATGAAACCCCAAGCGAGGCATTAAAATCCCATATAGTAAACCTAGCCGGGCTAATAAAAGTTATGCTCGGGGAAATATCCGACAAAGAAGACGCGTTGTTGGACCGCGCAATAACTG
>CAZLBZ010000041.1:0-338 GCA_964558045.1 uncultured Candidatus Saccharibacteria bacterium | reverse complement strand
ATAACTGAGACTTATGCGTCGAGAGACATAACGCCGGAAAGTGGTTTCGAGGGGAAGGAGCCGCCCCTGTTGGAGGATCTTGAGGCCGTACTGAATAACATGGATGGTGGTCAGGATATGGCAAGCCGGTTATATAGATTCACAAAGGGGAGTTATGCGGGGTTTGTAAATAAGCCCACGAGCGTCGATATAAACAATCGGTTTGTGGTTTTCTCTATAAGAGACCTTGAGGAGGAATTAAGGCCAATCGCGATGTATATAATCCTTAACCACATTTGGGGGCTGATACGCGCCGAGTTGAAAAGAAGAATTATGGTGGTCGATGAAGCTTGGTTAAT
>CAZLBZ010000040.1:3265-4429 GCA_964558045.1 uncultured Candidatus Saccharibacteria bacterium | reverse complement strand
CAACGTCACCGAAGAAAGACCTGTACGGGTTAACGGCAAAGATTGTCCCAAGAACAACTATCAAGATAAATACTACAACCGATATATAGAGAGGGCTTTTTACGAATTTCCAATTCCTTTCTATTGTGAGTTTTGCCTCTTCACGTCTGGTGAAAAACCAAACCGCAAAGAATATCCAAAAAAGAGTTATTACTGAGCGTATAAGGAGCGTCTTTGTAAATATGAAGGGAAATACCGTATCAAAATTAACCAACAGCGGCACACGAGCCAGAGAAAATAAAAGCCATCTGAGAAGGTATTTCATAAAAGAATTGGTGGATTAAGTATATACTCCCGCCTTACTCGTGAAAACGCCAAAATTACTGACCCGGAGGAGCAATTGCATCCCAGCCATTGCTTTCAAACAGCTTTATACCATTCTCAATATTCTCAACAGCTGACATTACGGGTTCAGATATAAGCCCTTCTTTTACCTGCATAGCGCCCACCCCGTCAAGCATCTTTTCTACCTTGAGGGCTTGATTCAGCGTCATTAAGAAGCCTTCCTTATCTCTAACTCTATAGAAGTAATTCAAGTATGTATTATAAGAGTTTCTTATAAATGCCGCCTGAACTTCGTTCAGCGTAAACCTGCCGTCTTCCAAGTTGGGAAATTCTTCCACAAACACCTTTCTCAGCATCTCAATGTAATCATTCCCATCGTTCCAATTGTAAGGCGCAAGGGTTAGGGCGTGCTCAAACCTGCCGTGCACTGTCTCCGGCGCATAACTTAACATCTCATCCGCCACGGACTTTACCTCATCAAACTTACCCTGATTTATAAGGGTCTGTGCAAGCAAAAACGTGTTGTCTTGCCTGCCGGGAGCAAGCTCAACCGACTTCCTTATGTCATACTCTGCCTCTTCATAAAGGTTGGGTTCGGAATAGTACTTAGCCATCAATTCCTTTAGAAGCCCAAGGGCTTGGAAATACCTTGGTTCGTAACCGTCTCTCTCTGCGGCCTCTTCTTCCAGGCGCACAACTTCTTCCACAAACGGCCTTGCCTCGGGCTCCTTTGCCAATTGCGCTCCCGCCCTCAATATGCGGAACCTTATCTCGTACTGGGCAAAGTTGAACGGCTCGGATATCCTGTCCATGCTGTTATAGAGATTTAGGAGATCTCCT
>CAZLBZ010000040.1:0-3255 GCA_964558045.1 uncultured Candidatus Saccharibacteria bacterium | reverse complement strand
ATAGCGTTCCATAAGGCGCATCTGGTTGAACGGTATAACTGAATATAGAATGAAGGCGACTACGAGCAGAAATGACATAAGCGCACTTGAATATTTTATCGCAGTAAGCCATTTATCTTTGACAAGCGCCGGGAACCTGCTCAATTCTTCCCTATTTATATGTACTGTGTAGCCGAGCAAAACAAAGAACGGGATATAAGTTGTTGCCTGATCAAACACAAACAGGTTCTGAACAAAGTAGGCGGTGGCAAAGAATATTATGGGGGCTCCTATAAGCATGGAGTTGCTGTCTCTCTTTTTGAGGGCTGCCTTGAGTACGAAAAACCATAGGGCAAGGTATGCCAAAAGTCCGACCATTCCCTGCATTACAAGCACATCCAGGAGCTTGTTGTGGGCGTGGTCGAACCAAAGTATATCGTAATTCTGAAAGTCGGGATTATAGTTTTGGTTAAATGCGATACTGAAATTATCGGACCCCCACCCAAAAAGGAACCGAACCGGGCCGTTCTCGGCGGGATTCACCGAACTAACACTTATACCGGCCGAGAGAAGCCGACTCTTAACCGTATTGTCGGTCAGAGATATTTTCGCAAGCCTATCAAGTCCAGGCACGCCCTGCCAAAACTCGCTGTTTCTCGTAAACACAAACACTGATGACGAAAGGACCAGCACAAGGAGAACTCCTGCGCCAATAGAGCGCCACGAGGGCACTTTTACACCGCGGAGTAAAAGACGGGGTTTTAACTCTTTTCCCCTCAAGACAAGAAAAAGCATTGTAGCTACAACCCCCGCAAAGAGCCCAACAAAAGCGCCCCTTGTGTTTGCTGCGACCAGACCCGCAAAGCCCACTACAATTGAAAGATAAGAAACGTAATACCAAAAATCTTTTTTCTCCCTGCCCGATATCACAACAAATGCCGCAAACAGGACGAATAACAGATATGCGGCGACGAACGTCGGGTTCCCTATAAACGAGCCGTTCGCTCGCTGGCCCGTATTTAGGTAGTTTATTACAGCATCAACTGCGATTATATTTCCCACTATCAGGCTTGTTTTGAAAAAGGTTAGCCAATCGCGCCTCCTGAAAAACATCAGAGTCGCGGCGAAAAACAGTAGTAGGAAAAAGTAATGAATTAGGCCCTCTCCCCTTTCCACTGTGCCGAATAGCGCCCTCTCCGGCACAACTGCAAATACAGAGCTGAGAAGCATTATCCCGAAAAAAGAAGCTACTGAGATAAATATCGGGCTCTTCAGAAAATCAAAACGCACATCCTTAAGCACGCCGGACTCGCCGTTACTATCTTTCATAAATAGAAATGCAGAGAATAATATCCAAAACACAGCGATTACCAGCCTTATGAACGTGGTTTTGCCATAGACGTATGGGAACAACGTCCAGGGAAATATCACAAGCGGCGTAAGTGCGAGAGAGAAAAGCACAACTCTCAGAACTGACTTCCTGCTAAAATTATATGAAAGCTGCAATTTCATAAATCAACGTATTTTCCCAAGTATTTAGAAGAATACTATATTACAAGCTGCTATGAAAGCCCGCTTATTCCACAGCGGGCCAGCTCTCCCTCTTGAAACTATCTATGGTATCCTTTATGTCCTCGGCGTGAGACTCCCTTCGGTCTATCAGCCCAGCCTCAACCTGAAAATCCCGAACCATATCTATTGTCTTCTCTATCTCAAGGGCTCTTTCAAGCGTGTATAAAAACTCTTCACTATCCCTTATGTCGAAAAAATATCTCAAATAAGAATCGTAGCCATCTCTAACCAGCGCCTCTTGAGGCTCATATAGTACGACTCTGTCCATAAAAAGATTTTTGAGAGTCAAAAGCGCCTCTTCCCCCTCTTTCCCTCTTCTTGGAGATAGAATAACAGAGTTTAGGAACTTACCCATATCTGAGTCGGATCTGACGTCCAAGATGCTATGGGCGATAGAAATCGCCTCATCTATATTTCCGCTTCTTATAAGGTGCATTGCGAGAACAAACAGCTGGTCCTGTCTCTTAGGCGCAAGACTCAGCGCCCGCCTGTACTTGTCCTCCGCAAGCGACATATACCTCCTATCGCCGCTTATCTCGGCAAGGCCATCGTATGCAAGAGCAACAGCCTGATACTGTTCCGGCTCTATTACCACCTCTCTTTCCAAGACACCCTCTCCCAAGCGGATGGTCTCCTCAAGGAAGGGTCTTGCCCCCTCCACGTGAGAAAGCCGCGATGCTGCCCTTATAAGGTTCACGCGTATCTCCTGCTGGGCGTATGTGTATGGCTGTGTAATGGCGGGGAGCTCCCGATAAGTATTTACCAAGTAACCGCTGTTTAGCGTACTTATGAGCTTAGACATCTGACGAGCCGGTATAAAAACCGTATAGATTACTCCGAGTAGGAGCAGTGCTGTAACAACAATGGAAATAGGTCCTAATAACTTTTTTAAAAAGCTTGAGGGGTTAACTTGAGGACGGTCGCCGTTACTATCAAGCGCTATCACATATCCGAGAAAAAAGAAGATTGGAATGTGAACTACGGGCTGATCAAACACAAACAGGTTCTGAACAAAGTAGGCGGTGGCAAAGAATATTATGGGGGCTCCTATAAGCATGGAGTTGCTGTCTCTCTTTTTGAGGGCTGCCTTGAGTACGAAAAACCATAGGGCAAGGTATGCCAAAAGTCCGACCATTCCCTGCATTACAAGCACATCCAGGAGCTTGTTGTGGGCGTGGTCGAACTGCTTAAGCTCTTCGGTCGCCTGCACACTAGGGTCATAATACGCATTGAACGCGTATGTATAATGTTCCGGCCCCCATCCTATAAAAAGCCTGCCTATTCCATTTTCTGAGGGGTTTACGGCATCCATAGTGATATTGAAAGAGCGCAGCCTGCTTTTAACAGTGCTATCGTCAAGAGATATCTCGCTCAACCTATTAAAAACAACTACCCTGTCCCAGAACGGACTGTGTCTTGTGAAAACGAAAAACAGGCTGAATGAGGCAATAAACACCAATATCCATACAGACAAGGACCGCAAGCTGATATCCCTAAGTCTCTTGAGTCTAACTTTGCCCGCACGGACTATAAGGTATACGAGAAGTGCAATAACTCCTACAAAGACTCCGACAAAAGCGCCCCTTGTATTGGCCACTGCAAGGGCAGGAATTGCCGAGACCATCGCAGCATACCCGATGTATCTCCATCGGCTATTCTTGTTTCCGAGAATAACGACCGACGCCGCAAACAGCACGAATATCA
>CAZLBZ010000039.1:0-4460 GCA_964558045.1 uncultured Candidatus Saccharibacteria bacterium | reverse complement strand
TTTATTTGGATGAAAAAAACATATTTAGAAAACAATCCAGACCCTTTTGCAGATCTAAAAGAGGAACTTGAAGAATTTCTTGGGACAAAAGTCGATCTTAGGAGCAAGGGGATGAGCGGCAAGATTACGATAACTTACTATTCCCCCGAAGAGCTTGGGGCGATAATCCAAAAGCTTCTTAGACGAAGCGATAATCAATCTCTTTAACCTCCTTAAGGGCTTTCAGTTTCAGGATTATCTTCCATACCTTCTTCTTATCGTTAGTGTCACACACAACTTTTATCACGTGAAATTTTCCCCTGTGGCCCGGTGAAGAATTGACGCTCATTATACTTATATGAGAGCGGGATATTATTCCGGCTATATCCTTAAATAAACCAACTCTGTCCTCTGCTGTTATCTTAAGTTCAATATGACTCTTCTTGTATACGAGGAGCTTGCTGCGATGTCCGCTCTTTATGGCATTGCGGATGTGATTTTTAGCACTTGCGGTGGCAACAAATTCAATCCAAGACGGCGACGGCCTTTTGTTTTTCTGGGTTATTATCTCGACGACATCACTGGACCTGAGTTTATAATCAAGGGGAACTATTTTCCCGTTAACTTTGGCTCCCACACACTGATTTCCTATCTCGGTGTGAACGTGATAAGCGAAATCGACCGGCGTCGCGCCATACGGCAAGTCAATGACCTCCCCTTTGGGCGTAATTGCAAATATACGATCCTTTAGAAAATCAATCTTGAATGATTCAAGGAATTCTTGGGGTTCACCGAATTGACTTTGCCAAGATTGCAGTTTCTCGACCCACGATATCTCTTTGGGTTTAGCGCGAACAACCCTTTTCTTATCGCCCTCTTCATATGCCCAGTGAGCGGCTATACCGTGTTCGGATTCCTCATGCATCTCCTTGGTTCTTATCTGAAACTCTACTATTCTCTGGTCCGGCCCGAGAATTGTCGTGTGCAGGCTTCTATATCCGTTTGGTTTTGGGGTCGCGATATAGTCCTTAAATCTTCCCGGCAAGGGAGTCCACAGGCTGTGTATTATACCAAGCGTTGCGTAGCAATCCTCAATGTTTTTTACGATGATTCTGAAAGCAACAAGGTCATAGATTTTTTCTATATCCATCTCGTACCTGAGGAGTTTCTTATATAAACTTGCGTGGCGTTTTGCCCTGAAATCTATTGAGACCAGATTGATGTCCTGCTCCATTAGGGCCTTCTCTACTACGGGTTTTATTTTCTTTAGATATGCCTCCCTTTCTTCGTAGCGCTCCTTAACGTGCTTTGTAAGCCATCTGTGTTCGCTTGGGTATACGTACGGAAATGCAAGGTCCTGCAGCTCACCGCTCAGTTTTTGCATCCCAAGGCGGTATGCCAGTGGAGCGTAGATCTCCATCGTCTCAAGGGCTATCCTTTTCTGCTTGCTTGGTGGAAGCGGACCCAGTGTTTTCATATTGTGGCGTCTGTCTGCAAGCTTTACAAATATCACGCGTAAGTCCTCTGCCATTGCAAGCAGAAGCTTACGTAAATTCTCTGCCTGCGCCCTGTCGCCTCCCCTGTATTTTATCTTTCCAAGTTTTGTTACTCCATCAATAAGGAGTTTTATATCTTCACCGAACTCACGGCCTATATCTTCAATTGTTACGTCTGTATCCTCGACCGTGTCGTGTAGAAGCCCGGCCGCGATTGTTGCCTCGTCCAACCCCCATTCTGCGAGACATTCAGCTGTTTTAAGTGCATGGTTGAAATACGGCTCTCCGGTCAGCCTTTTTTGCCCCGCATGCGCGTGTTTGGCGAAGCGATAAGCTTTATCTATAAGCTCGGAGCTCTTTCTCAGCTCCATTATCTTCCTTAGTTCAGCCATAGGGGAGCACCAGTACTATGCAATAAATGGCGCGCCGTTTGCAAACAGGAGCCAGAGCCTAATAACTACTTCTCAGCCCCCTTCTTCTCTTCCCCTTTTTCCTCTTTTGGATTGGTCCAGCTCGCAAAGTCGCAATCCGGATAGCGGCTGCAGCCAAAGAAAACTTTACCTCGTTTTGTTCTCCTTATAATAACGTCGCCATCCTTGCAGGTTGGGCATTTCATATCTATTTTTTGAGGAGGAGCCTTTAAGGACTTGGTATTCTTGCAGTCTGGATAATTGGAGCATGCAAGGAATCTGCCGAAACGCCCGTATTTTATTATCATCTCACTCCCGCACTCTGCACATTTCTCATCGGTTTTCTCTACAAATTCCTCTTTTTTAACCTCCTCATATTTTTTCTCAAGATTCTCATTAAACGGGTCATAGAAATTTTCAACGATTGCCTGCCACTTTCTTCTTCCCCTTGCTACACTGTCAAAATCTTTTTCAATATGAGCGGTAAACCTAACGTCTACAATGTTTGGGAAATGCTCTGATAATATCTTGTTTACCACAAGGCCGGTCTCCGTCGGTTCAAATCTGCGGTCTGCGTTTTTCTCGACGTAGCCTCTATCTTGTATAACCGAGATTATTGGGGCGTAGGTTGACGGGCGACCGATGTCGTGCTCCTCAAGAGCCTTTACCAGGCTTGCTTCATTGTATCGCGGAGGTGGTTCCGTGAAGTGCTGCTCTGGTGTAATTCCCTTAAGCTCGAGCTTCTCTCCATTTTTAAGCTCGGGTAGCTCTTTATCTATGATTTTGGACGGCCATACTTTTAAGAACCCGTCGAAGCGGAGAATGTTGCCGTTTGCCCTTAGTGTGTAGGAGTTTCTTTCACCACTTGCCTTAATATCAACGGATGTTGCATCAAATACGGCTTGCGGCATCTGGGAGGCGATAAACCTCTGCCATATCAGCTCGTATAACCTCTTTTGCCTTTCGTCTTTTATGCTGGATGGGAGCACTCCTGGGCTTGTCGGCCTTATTGCTTCGTGAGCTTCCTGTGCGAGCTTTGATGTGGATTTGAACACGTGCGGTGCCGCGGACGCATATTCTTTACCGAACTCGTTCGTTATCCAATCTTTTGCGGCAGATAAAGATTCCTTAGAGAGATTTAATGAGTCGGTCCTCATATATGTAATCTTCCCGGACTCGTATAGGCGCTGAGCCACCATCATTGTCTGCTTTGCGGAGAAACGCAGGCGCCCCGACGCCGCCTGCTGAAGAGTACTTGTAGTAAATGGGGGAAGCGGGTTGCGTTTCTTCTCTTTTTTAATAACGGACTCTACTTGCAGTGGTGCGCTCTCAATATCTTTTGCTATTTCCTTTGCACTTTTTTCGTTTTTGATGCCGAGTTTACCGATATCTTTATCATTGATTCTTGATACGTCGGCATTAAATTCTTTCCCTCCATTAGATGTCTGTTTTAATGATGCGGTAATGGACCAGTACTCATCTGGCTTGAACTTCTTTATCTCCTCTTCTCGTTCAACGATGAGCTTTACTGCAACTGACTGCACGCGCCCGGCGGAGAGTCCTCCTCTGATTTTCTTCCACAGGAACGGGGAAAGTTTATATCCGACGAGCCTGTCTATTATCCTTCTTGCCTGCTGTGCATCTACTAAATCAACATCGATATCACGTGGACTTTTTACCGCTTCTGAAATTGCATCCTTGGTTATTTCATGGAATACGATTCTCTTGGTTTTTTCTGGCTCAATCTTGAGCGCTTTTGACAAGTGCCACGCTATTGCTTCGCCCTCGCGGTCTTCATCCGTTGCAAGTATGGTCATGTCGGCGGCTGCAGCCTCTTTTCTCAACGCCGTAACCCGTTTCTGCACCTTCCTTGGGATTACATATTGCGGCTCAAAGTTTTTCTCGACATCGACACCAAGCTTACCCCTTGGGAGATCGCGTACGTGCCCGTAAGAAGATTCTACCTTGTAATCTTTGCCTAGGAATTTTGAAATTGTTTTAGCCTTTGTCGGAGACTCAACTATTACTAAGTTCATATCCAGATTCAGCTTCCTTGATTATTCCCGAGATGACCAGCGTCGCTATAGCGCCGTTGACCACTTGGGGATGAAGTGTAGTTATATCGATTATTCTGTCAATGCTTATAGCAGTTCCTGCATCTCGTATGGCGACGATAATCGTATTCTCATCATGGGTAAGTTCCTTAAGCTGGGCTTCTGTGGTTTCCAGAGTTTCTATATCAGAATCCTCTAAAATGTCGGATACGCCGGTAACGAGTATCGCGCCGTCGCGTATGAGCGCATGCGAGCCTGTATAGTTTTTATTATTCACTTGTCCGGGGAAGACAAATACATTTTTCCCCTGCTCTCCGGCAAAACCGGCCGTAGCAATCGCACCGGATTTCTCTGGCGCCTCTATTACAATAACACCAAGAGACATTGCGCTGACAATTCTATTGCGCTGTATAAAGTTCCCTTTATACAAGGGATCACCCGGGCCATATTCAGAGACAATGCATCCGCCAGACTTCAATATGTTATCGGCAAGCCGCTCATTCTGAGCGGGGTAAATTGTG
>CAZLBZ010000038.1:2117-4573 GCA_964558045.1 uncultured Candidatus Saccharibacteria bacterium | reverse complement strand
GGATACAGGAACTTTACTACAAAGATCTGGAATGCATCTCGCTTCGTACTGATGAACTATGACGAAGGGTTAGATGCCCGCCCAGAGTATACAAAGACAGACAAAACAAACCTAGAAAGAATTAAAAGGGTAAGAGAGCGTGTTACTGCAAATATAGAAAAGTACAAGTTTCATCAGGCGGGAGAAGAGCTTTATCAGTATTTCTGGCACACATTCGCGGATAAAATAATTGAGCAGTCTAAAAAGCGTCTGCTCGACGGCACACCGGCAGAGAAATCCGCAGCGCAGAAAGTGTTAATCACAATCCTTACAGAATCTATTAAGATGCTCCACCCATTTATGCCGTTTGTCACGGAAGAGGTATGGAGCCGCATGCCAAAAAGCGATAAGCGCAATCTCCTTATGGTCGAACCATGGTAACTCTTCCTATAATCCTCGGCACACTTCCGGCAATATTCTGGCTGGCCTTCTTTCTGACCGAGGATAGGGAGCACCCCGAACCCAAGCGTATGATCTTATACGTCTTTATAATGGGTGGCTTATCGGCGATACTTGCGGCATTTCTGGAGCTATATCTACACCGGCTATTACCGATGGGGGGTGGGGTTGAATTATCGTCCCCGCTTTTATACCCCTTCGCCTTTATAGAAGAGTTCGCAAAGTTCCTTGTTGTATATCTCGTAATAAAGAAAAATAAATACTTTGATGAGAGGGTCGACGCGATGATTTATATGATAACTGCCGGCCTTGGATTCGCAGCCCTTGAGAACGTTATGAACCTTTTGGGGGCGGACATTCTTTTAGAAGTTACTTTGGTCAGGGGGATCGGTGCTACATTACTGCATGCTCTCGCGTCCGGCATGCTTGGATTTTATTGGATAAGGGGTAGGGTTTTCACCGGCCTTACGGCCGCAACTCTGTTGCATGGAGTCTTTAATTATTTGATACTAAACCTTGAGGGATTTGAAATATATGCATCTGCACTGCTTCTGTTTGCAGCAATTATTATCTTCCACGACTTTGAGGTGCTAAAGAAAAGGGATAGGCGGGATGAGGCAGAAATGCGAAAGCGACTCCTACTGCATCGATAACGAAACGATGTTTGTATGGAGCCGCTGTTTTGTTTTTGTGGCCTCATGAATGACCCCTTCTCTATGACAGAATCTCGGTAACTCTCCGAGAAAGCCGCCTAACCTCATCACTTAGACCCGCCTCCTCAATTTCCTTCCAGAGTACGGGGCTCTCGTGCCGCTCGTACCAGGCCCCTGCAGCCTCCAAGCCTCCACCTAAGCGGACAATGCGATATGCAACAACCTCGACCATATAGTCGAAGAGTGCTTTGCGTTGCCCCGGCGGCAGTTTTTCTCTCGCGCTTAGGAATTTCGCGACCTCACACAGCGCATCCTGAACGGCTTCTCCGGGCAGGAAACGCTTTGCCTCGGATACCCCTAAGCGAAGCAGAGCAGTTTCAAGCCTCTCCACTTCTTGTGCCCTATGACATGCAATCACCATAACCACCTCCCCTATGTTGTTGTCAAAGGTACTATCTTACCGTAATTATTGGTAAACGGAGCTGATGAGTCAACCGTCGCAACTTTGGCTTGTTTGCACATGCCTGTCGCGTATAATTTGCTATAATTAAAGCGTGTTTAAGAAAAAGAAATTAGAACTTGAGGAGTTGGGGGAAGAAGAGACAGTAACTCATAGCTTTGGGGAGGATATTTCCGCTGAGACAGAGGGTCAGCTTGCAATTGACGTTTATCAAACTCCCGATGAGATAGTTGTTGAATCAACGATAGCCGGAGTACAGGGCGAGGATATAGACATAGATGTAACCAGTGAGAAGGTAACTATCAGGGGCGAGAGAAAGAGAGAAAACAGGGTTGAGATAGGCGACTATTATTATCAAGAATGTTTCTGGGGAAAGTTCTCCCGTTCTATAATACTTCCCGAGGAGATTGATCCGGATAAATCTCACTCCACTTTAAAGAATGGTGTGCTAACAATCTATCTTCCGAAAGTTAGGAGAGACATTGCGAGGAAGATAAAAGTCAAAATGGGTTAGAGGAAAATTATCTTCGTGAGGAGTACAAAAACGCCTTCGGGCGTTTTTGAGTTGTGGGCGAGGTGGGAGTCGAACCCACATGTCTTTAGAAGACAAAGGATTTTAAGTCCTTCGCGTATACCATTCCGCCACTCGCCCATCGGCATCATTCTGCGAACAAAACCGATGAGGCCTGGGCGGGAATCGAACCCGCGTATAGGGGTTTTGCAGACCCCTGCCTTACCACTTGGCTACCAGGCCGTAATCCACGGCTATTGTAGCGTGTTATTTTCAATTTATAAAGGTGTATATCAGGAGATATTAAGAATATCCCCTTTCTCGATTTTAGTATCCGTAAGCACCACCAAGCCGACTTCGTTTCCTGTCGCTGCTTCTTTTATATCCTCTTTAT
>CAZLBZ010000038.1:0-2107 GCA_964558045.1 uncultured Candidatus Saccharibacteria bacterium | reverse complement strand
CTTCCCTATTACCTCTTCACCGCGGGCAATTTGAACCTGAGCTCCGACACGAACGCTCCCCTTTGTAATCTTGCCTCCAATGGTCCGTTTACTTTGCGTCCCGCTGAATATTGCAAGAACTTCGAGCACGCCACCCTCAACAGCCTCCTCTTTCGCTACCTCAAGCAAGTCAACTGCCTCAACCAACTTATATATTATATCCGATGTAATAATCTTTACCTTTTGTGATTCGGCCAGACGTCGAGTTGATTTTTCCGATGATACATGGAGCCCGAGTATCACGCTTCCGGTCGATTTAGCAAACTGCACATCGTTGTCCGAGATACCGCCAACCGAAGAATTTGTAATCTCTAGTTTGTGTCCGAGTATTTGCATAAGGGCCTCGAGAGAGCCCGCGCTATCCGCTTTCAAAATCGCCTTTATCTTCTCTTCTCCATCGGACGTAATTTCATCACCGTCCGATTCCTCCGCTATTTCCGCTATCATGTCGGCCGCTTCCAAAACAGCCTTGGAGTCCCCTCCACTGACATCAACAACTTTTATATCAACTATACCGGCCCAGAATTTCTCTCCCGCATTAGGCATATCTTCAAACCCTCCGATTATAGCCGGCGCAGATGGTATAAGCTCTTTTACTTTTTCACCAAGGAAATTCTCCAGTATTTTTACCTTTCCTGAAGCGCTATTTGTAACTATCTCCTCCCCCAGGCGCAAGACCCCGTCTTTCAGGACTACGTAGGCAATAATTCCCCTTCTGCTGTCTTTTTTCGATTCCAATACAAATCCGTACGCCCTCGCGCCCGGATCAAAAGACAGTTCGGCAACCTCTCCTGCAAGCACTATAAGGCTAAGAAGTCCATCTACTCCCTCGCCTGTCTTGCCGGAGACCTCGTGCCAGCTCACGTCTCCCCCCAATCCTTCCAGTCTAACATCTGCGGACAGAAGTTCGTTCTTAACTTTCTCAACATCCGCGTTAGGTGTGTCTATTTTCGTAATTGCGACCACGAATGGCGTCTCCGTCTGTTTTAAAATGTTTATTGCTTCCGTTGTCTGTGGTTTTATTCCCTCGTCAGCCGCAACAACAAGCACCCCTAAATCCGCTATCCACGCTCCCCTTTCACGCATCGAAGAGAAAGCTTCATGCCCGGGTGTATCTATAAAGGTAATTTTCTTACCGTCGTGTTCTATCTCATATGCGCCGACTGACTGCGTTATTCCCCCGGCCTCTCCAGTTGCAACGCTCGTCTTCCTTATGAAATCCAGGAGGGTGGTCTTCCCGTGGTCAATATGACCGACTACCGCTACAACGGGCGACCTGGACTGCAAGTTTTCCGCTTTTTTCTTTTTCTCGGCCATTACCACTACACGCTATCACCTCGGAGGGCTCTCTTCAAGTCTGCACATAGCACGATGAGTTTGCTTATAGGCATGTTTTATATACAATCTTAAGCGTGGACTCAATTTGAGCACCGCAATGGTGAGGTACCCAAGTGGCCGAAGGGGACGGTTTGCTAAACCGTTAGGTCGGTAAATGCCGGCGCGAGGGTTCGAATCCCTCCCTCACCGCACTTCGGCTCGCGATGCTCGCTCAGCGCAAGCATGGTGGGACGAAGTTTTGAGTAAGTGGGATGCCTCGCCCTGAGTGAAGTCGAAGGGAATCCCTCCCTCACCGCCAGTTGAAAAAACCCGAACTGATTTTGCGCGCGCGATTGACTCAACGGACCCAGCACAAGAGCAAAGCTCGGTGCGGGGCAAGTAGAATACTGGATTGCCCCCTATTTGCCCAAGGGCGAACTTTAGTTACACTAAGTGAAGCGATTGGCCGTAAATCGCAATCCCGCACAAGCGCCCGTAGTTCAGCTGGACAGAACGTCGGCTTGCGGAGCCGAAGGTCGCAGGTTCGAATCCTGCCGGGCGTACGGAGATTTGTGCGGAACGGATCCCGTAATGGAGGTTCAATTCCTCCCGAGGGCGCAGGCCTAGATGGCCGGATACATTAAGATACATACATCTCCCCTCATTCGCGGGTGTCGTATAGTGGCTATTATATCTGCCTTCCAAGCAGAAGACGAGGGTTCGATTCCCTTCACCCGCTCAAAGCTAACAC
>CAZLBZ010000037.1:0-4680 GCA_964558045.1 uncultured Candidatus Saccharibacteria bacterium | reverse complement strand
GTTAATCCAGTTACATCAACCATCGCCAAATCAAACACTTTTGGCACCTTCAAATAGCCGTCCTTTGATTCCGGAAACTGTTCGGTTACCGCCTTCGGGTCATCCTTTCTCTCAAAGAGCTTATCCTCTCTGAATATGTTTTTTAGCTCGGTCCCGCCCGTCATAGGCTCGACATTCTCCGTGTTTATCTCCTGCAGTTCATTAAAATGGCCGAGGATATTTTTTAAATCCTTGCCGAACTTTTCCGACTCCTTCTCGGTAAGCTTAATTCTCGCAAGGTGGGCAAATTTCTTTATATCGAATTCCATGGTTTCTTATTTTATCAGCATCACTTGTCTTCTCCAAGGAGACTCAAAAACTCCTTCTCTTTAATGGTCTTTACCCCAAGCTCAACGGCCTTGTCGAACTTTGAACCCGGTTTATCACCGACAACAACGTAATCGGTTTTACTGCTTACGGATTCGGAAACATCGCCTCCCATCTCCCGGATTCTCTTTCTGGCATCATCACGGGTAATTGACGAAAGAGTTCCGGTAAGCACGAATGATTTCCCCTCAAGTTTCCTATCCCTGATAGGTTGCCTAAATTCCTCTATTTTTATTCCGGCTTCCTCAAGTTTTTCGAGGAGCTTTATATGCGCGCCGTTTTTCATCCAGCCAGAAATGCTTTCAGCGACCTTCGGGCCTATACCCTCTATGCCCTTGAGTTTTTCAACCGGAAACCCGCCGAGCGTGTCCAAAAGGTCGGTTGGTTTCCTTATATCCGCTCCTTCTTTTGCCAGCTCCCCTGCAAGCAGATAGCTCATCTCTTCTCCTATATGGAGTATTCCGAGACTGAATATAAACCTCGGCAACGTAACAGACTTCTTTGACTCAACTTCATCAAGGATGTTTCTTGCGGACTTATCTCCAAACCCGGGCAGAACGGCGATATCACCTTCCTGCAGGGAGAATATATCGGCGGCGTCTGACATAAGCCCTTCATCTATAAATTTGTCTATAATTCGCTGGCCCATCCCGCGTATATCGAATGCCTCCCGCGAGACGAAGTGGCCAAGCGCCTCACGCAGACGAGCACCGCAATTAGGATTTCCGCACCTGTATATAGCCCCGTCAACCACAATATTTGAATTATCAATCGGGCACTTTATCGGCGGCTTATATTTCTTTTCTTTTCCGTCCCTTAGATTTTTAAGAACGCTTGTTACCTGAGGTATAACATCTCCGGCGCGGCTTATAACAATAGTGTCCCCAATTCTTACGTCTAGCCTTTCTATCTGGTCAAAATTATGGAGAGTAGCATGAGATATAGTTACTCCACCGACACTAACAGGCCTGAGTATAGCAACAGGAGTAAGAGCTCCGGTTCTGCCAACCTGGACCTTTATGTCTTCTACAACGGTTGTTGATTCCTCGGGGGCAAACTTATACGCTATCGCTCCCCTCGGGGCCTTACCCACGGCGCCTGCTTCCTCAAATACAGCACTGTCGTTTACATACACGACCACACCATCTATTTGATAAGAGAGGCTCCCTCTGTGTTTCTCCCAGTAATTCCTGTAGGCAAAAACTTCTTCAAGAGAACCTACAATCTTATTTTGTTTGTTGCCCGTCTTAAACCCGTAGCTCTCCAGCTTTTTATGCTCCCCATTGTGCGTTGGAAGCCCGAGTTCGGTTGATATGCCGTACATAAACGCGTCCAATTTCCTTGATGCGGTAATCCTGGGATTCAGCTGACGCAGCGAGCCTGCCGCAATGTTTCTGGGATTTGCGTAGAGCTGCTCCCCCTTTTTTGCCCGCTCTTTATTTATCCTGTCAAATTCTTTCTTGGTTATAAAAACCTCTCCGCGGACTATGAGCCTTTCCGGATATTCCCCGCGAAGCTTCAGGGGTATCGCCTCTATCGTCCTTAGGTTTTGTGTTACGTCCTCTCCAACCATGCCGTCTCCCCTTGTCGAACCCTGCATAAATACTCCGTTTTCATATACAAGCTCTATCGCGAGTCCGTCAATCTTAAGTTCCACGTAAAATTCCGCTTTTACTTTCCTGGCAAGGTAATTATTTAACCTTTCAAACCACGCTCTCATATCCTCTTCCGAGAACGCATCGTTGAACGAGAGCATCTGCACCTCATGGCGCACTTTCTTAAAATTTTTCAGCGGCTCACCCCCGACTCTTTGCGTGGGAGAATCCGCCGTAATAAACTCGGGGTATTCCTGCTCTAGATCGTAAAGCTCTTTCTTAAGAGCGTCGTTTACTGCATCGGTTACAAGGGATCTATCCAACACGTGGTACGCATATCTATACTTATCAATCTCTTTCTTGAGCTTTTCAATACGCTCTTTCGCCTGTCTTTTATCCATATTTAGATACGGCCCCAAGCCGTTAGAACCTCACCTCAAACGCGCGCGCCGATCTGCTAAACCTTCCAACTGACTTTATTGTATCAGGGCCTGTCGAGATGGTTCTGTACTCGGCGCCATTGGCAAGCGTGCCCCTGCACCTCGATTCGTATTCCGCTGGCGCGGGGGGCGGAGACTCCGCTCCACCTTCAAACCTCACGAGAAAGGCGCATTCTATGCCGCTATCGGCGGCGAATATAGCCTTTGTTGATGCAGCAACGTCAGAAGTTTGCCTTAGCTGAAACAAGACCAGCAGTCCCGCGAATGTGGTAGCGCCCAAAATCGCACCCGAGAGTATAAGGGTCGTCATCAGCATCATTTGTCCTTTTTGCCTTCTGTTTTTCATAAATTAAGAATCTATTACTCGCGAGCTTATCGTCGTCTGTAAACTAACGCGGATGTCCTTCTCGCCCTTTACGGTTATGAGAATCGTTATGCGCGGAGGAAAGCCATCCCCCCTCTCCGCGCCTTTAAGTACGAAGCTCATTTTCTCGACATATACGTCAGGTGAGGTAATCGGAGCGTAATCCGTGCACCCCGAGCCCGTGCACCTTCCTATACCTCTCGATTCGCCGCCGTTGTAGGTTATAAGTTTATAGCTTATGTCGTCGCCGTCGGAGTTGGTGAATGTAAGCGTATCAACCTCGCCTGTCCTGTCGTTGAAGTTGAAGCCAAGCCTTACCTCGCGGGCAATCTGTTCTATCGTGAACGCTGCGTTATTCATTGATTCCGTGAGGTTTGTGATAATTCTCTGGGTCCTCAGGGTCTGTATAAAGGTTCCCGAGGCAAGGGCAATCAGAATAAGGAAGATTGAGGACGCTATAAGAAGCTCAAGAAGCGTGAAGCCGCTTTTGTTATTTCCCCTGATTAGAGATGTACTCCCAAGTCCTATTCTCATAATGCCGCTCTCCAGTTCAGAAAGTGATCCTCGACCTCTATATCAAAATGGCTGCCTCCCCTGTCGTCCCATTCTACCTTTGATACAACTTTGATTTCATTCGAACCTACGCTCTCCACGTTAACCGTCCTTACAAAATTAGTCTGCGTTCCGGCTCCATAGCCATATCTTGCGGTTCCCTCGTTGAGGTTCAGCTTTTTATTCGCATTCGACTGCTCCGCACCGCCCAATGTTTCAGTATTGTACTGAACCCCAAAATCCCTGCCTCCGGGGAACACAAACCCTTCATTCCACGCATTATCCTCAATAACATTCTTATCAAGTATATTTTTAACAACCTCAACTCCCTCCGCGGCAAGACTTGAAGCTATGTATTGGTTTGACGCAATCCTGTTTAGTGCAAGGGATTGAGAAAGCACGGAGAAAACGCCCAAGAGCCCTATCATAAGGACGCTCATTGCTATCATCATCTCTACCAGGAGCTGTCCCCTGATTTTCCCCAATATTCTTTTACTCCGCTTTGACCTGGCCATCTTTGTTAAGTGTAATCGTGAAATCCCCCGCGCCACTCAATGAATTTACAACAAGTGTAGCCGATGTGTCCCCAGAGCCGTTTATCACAACCTCCGGGTCCGGCGGTATAAATACTATGTCGTCCAGGCTCCCCGTTCCCAGAGAAAGAACATCTGCGTTTAATTTTACCCCGTCAATCTCCCCACTTAGCCTGAGGTCGTTGGAGCCCGACTTATACACATTGTCACCTGGGCAGCTGCCAAGCTCCGGAATGCCGTCTCGAAATATGAAAATCTCCTGAGCGGACCTGTCTACATGCACTCCATAGGCACAAACTTTACTTCCTCCGGGAGAGTCAGCCTCCTGAAAAAATGTTTCTATGCTAAGGAATTTTGCACGGGAGAAAAGGCTTAACAGATTTGCTTCCGTCGTCGCAAGTAGGAGCTGTCTGCCGCTCTGCCTGCTGTAGCCAGCGAGCATGGCGGAGAGGATTGTTATAACACTCACCACTATCAAAATCTCCAAAAGCGTGAAGCCGGCGCTTTTAAAACGGCTTATTTTTGCCGATGAAAAAGTGGAGGTATTCCCCTTTTTTCGCGTATTCAAACCCTTAATAAATGCTGAACAGGTTAAAATAGCCATTGATAATATCGTAACCGAAAAGAAATACCAATGTAACCCCCAGTACTATAAAGGGGCCGAACGGGAGCGTGTCCTTCAGTCCCTTTTTATGCATTGCGAGGTTGAAAACTCCTATAACCGACCCAAGAAGAAAAGAAAGAATAAGGGCGAGGGCTGCATCCGGCCAACCCATAAGCAGGCCGACCGCAGCCGCAAGCTTAACGTCGCCGAAACCCATTGCCCTTCC
>CAZLBZ010000036.1:0-4934 GCA_964558045.1 uncultured Candidatus Saccharibacteria bacterium | reverse complement strand
GCCACAAGAATATTAGCTCCGGCCTCCTTGGCAGACTGGCCAGTATCTTCATTGATTCCGCCGTCAACTTCTATTGTAGCAGTGGGAGCTTTCTGCCGCAAAGAAGTTATCTTTTCAATGGATTCTTCCCTGAACCTCTGGCCGCTTGGACCCGGGAAAACCGATAAAATCTGGAAATAATCAAAGCTCCTAATATACGGAAGCCCGGCATCGACCGGAACGGATGGATCGAATGATAAAACCGCTTCGGCGCCGTATTTACCGCATATATTGAGTATGAAAGAGGGGTCTTTTATAGACTGAAGGTGGACAATAATTCTCTTTGCCCTAACCTCAAGCCACGACTCTATCTCACTCTCCGGTTCCTGAATCATTAAGTGAACCTCCAAGTTTAATTTGGTATTAAGTGATTCAAACTCTTCCGGGTTACCCCATGTTATATGCTTGGTAAACTTTCCATCCTCAACGTCAACGTGAATCCACTCCGAAAACTCTTCGGCCTTTCTTATATTATTCGCAGCTACGTTAAATTCGCTGCTATTAATGGATGGAATTACCAATTTCCCTTACTTTTTCTAATCTTCTTTTATGCCTTTCTTCGTCAGAGAAAGACTCCTGAAGCCACGCACTTACTATCTGCTTCGCTCTCTCGGGGTCAAGATATTCGGCGGCAAGAGACAACACGTTAGTATCCTCGTCTCTCCTTGATGCCATTGCATGGTCCGGAGATGTTGCAAGAACGGAGCGTATCTCCGGATATCTGTTTGCAACGATATCAACTCCCACCCCAGACTTACATATCAAAATCCCCTTACTGTTATATAAATCGGCCGTTACCTTGCCGGCTACGAACTTTGCAAAATCGGGATAATCATCATTCTCGTCATAATGATCATTACCCATATCATTAACCGTGTAACCGCTGTCTTTGAGAAATTTTTTAAGCAGTTCTTTCAATTCAAACCCGCCGTGATCGGCGCCGATATACAAAATCATATGCGTAATTATAGGCTAACAAAAGTTGGCTGGAAAGTTTTGGATATATCAACGCCTATCAAACCGACATCCACCACCTTCTTTCCCTCTATGCGAACCCGCATAGCGGCACCCCTCTTTGTCTCTTCGGAGAATGTCTGGTCGAAAACGAAATTCCCCAGACTGTAAGCAATCCATCCGTTCCGGTATTTTTCAATCTCCTGGATAACATGCGGGTGATGCCCTACAACAACATCTGCGCCGGCATCGATTAACCTCCTTGCAAGCTCGCGCTGCGTCTCACTGGATGAAGATTCGTACTCATCCCCCCAATGAAGCGAAACTACCACAATATCCGTGCCGATATTTCTGACGGCACCCTCGGCGTTATCAATGTCACTTACACCCGGATTTTCACTTCCGGCCTCGAGGCTGCTCGGGTACAAATTCGTATATGCAAGAAATCCTATCGACGTTCCTCCGACTCTCTTTATAACGGGCCGGTTTGCATCTTCATAATCCGTTCCCGCACCGACTGCAGATATACCCTCCTCTCCCAAAAGAGAGACCGTGTCCGTCAGCGCATCCGCACCCCAGTCGAAAATATGATTATTCGCAACTGATAAAACGTCGAATCCCGCAAACGCAAGGCCCTCTACAACTCTTGGGTCCGCACGGAAAGAATATTTGCTCCCCACATCCGTTCCCCTCGAGGATATTGGCCCCTCAAGATTACCAAAAGCGATATCGGCACTGCTTAGAACTTTTGAAACGTTAACAAACGGAAAGGTATAGTCCCCCTTCTCCTCCATTATCTTTCCCACCTCCCTAGAGAGCATTATGTCTCCAACGAGGACAATTCTTATCGGTTTGCGGGATATCGTTGCAAATTCTACCTCCAATAAATCCGCCTGCAGTTTGGATGAGAAGGCATTCTCCGCCGCATTCCTCAGCTTCCAGGTAAACACTACAAATAAGGAAGATGCCGCCACAAGAATAACGACGAGGATAGAGAACAGTAACCTGCCCGATATATACACTATACTATTCCGGCGATGCTTGAGACGTGCTTAATTAGGGTAGAAACGTATCCGAGCTCATTGTCGTACCAGGAAAGAACTTTTACCAAATTACCATCAACTACCTTAGTGAAGCTCAAATCTGCTATTGCACCGTACGGCCGTCCAATTATGTCGCTCGATACCAATTGGTCTTCGGTAACCGCAAATATTCCTTTCCACCTCGGACTCTTTGCGGCATCTTTCAGCACTCCGTTAACCTCTTCAACGGAAGTTTTATTCTTTGCAATAAATGTTACGTCCGCTACGGAGCCAGAAATAACAGGGACACGAAATGCTATGCCGTCAAACTTCCCTTCCAGTTCCGGAATCACCCGGGATACCGCTATTGCAGCTCCGGTCGTGGTGGGAATTATGTTAACGCCCGCCGCACGTCCTTTTCTAAAATCGTTGCCTCGAACCGGACCATCAACAATACCCTGCGCGGCCGTGTATCCATGGACGGTATTTAGAACCGCTTTCTCTATTCCCGGTTTCCCTGACAAGATGGACATAACGGGTGCCGCGGCATTAGTCGTGCAGGAGCCGTTTGAGGTAATGGTAACGCTCCTCAACTCACCGTCATTTATACCCATCAGGATAGTTTTCCCGATACTGCCGTCCGCGTCTTTGGAGGGCGCAGTGATTACAACTCTCTTCGCGCCCGCCTCAATGTGAGCCTTTGATTTCTCATATGTTGAAAAGGCGCCGGTTGCCTCAACGACCACGTCGATTTTTTGATCTTTCCACGGCAGCTCCGCGGGGTCTTTGATCTGAGTGAAATCTATTTTTTTCTTTCCTATGACAAGTTTCTCCCCGTCAACACCCACATCGCCATCGTACACACCATAGACTGTATCGTACTTAAAAAGATATGCGAGGTTTTCAATATCACCGAGATCGTTTATTGCAACGACATCTATGTCTTTGGATTCAAGGGCCTGCCTCAAGAAAAGCCGACCTATTCTTCCAAACCCGTTTATTGCGACTTTCGCCATATGCTAATTATAAAATAAAGAGTCACTAAAGACGAATTGAGGCGTCGTCCCCGATGTTTATATCCGACCTGTTTACCGTACCGGCACGAACCTCTAATACATACTCAACCGGGACTTCTGGAGAGTAGATTTTTAGATTCCTTGTAGGGACCCCGGGCTCAGGCTGAGCGTTTTTCTCAAAACCAACAACCTTCCCGTCGTGTATCCAGATTATGTCAATCGGTATAATCATTCCCCTCATCCAGAAACGGTGTATTGAGGGCCTGTCAAATACGAACAAGAGCCCGTAGTTCTGGTCCAGATATCCCCTGCCGGCGAGACCCTTTTGTTTTTCCACTGGGGTGTCTGCTATATCAACACTGAAAGTCCTGCCGCGAATTAAAACGCTTCCCTCGCCGGCCCCGCGCATATCAAAACCGTAGAAATAAATGAGCAGGCAGAAAATAAGCAGGGGAATTACAAGAAGCCACAGTTCGTATCCCTTTATAAAATTCATTTCGTATCTTTGTATTTTAGCGAGAATGCGACGATACCGAAAGCCACCGAAACATTGAGCGACTTCTTTATCCCGAGCATCGGAATCTCCAGAATTCTGTCCGTGCGGCTCAGTATAGTTTCCGAGAGCCCGTCGACCTCATTACCGAGGACAAGCGCCGCCTCTCCCTTCTTATAGCCCGCGTTTCGGTACGGGATTGAGCGCCTATCCTGCTCCACCGCGAATATCCTGTAACCGCTTCTCTTCAGCTCATCCACCACTCGCCACGCCTGCTTACGTTTCTCCCAGTCAACGTTGCGTTCCGCACCAAGCGCAACCTTGGCAAACCTCGGAAGGACTTTCCCAAAGCGATCCACAGGCGTAGGAGTAAAACCGCACAGATATATTTTATCCACACCCACGGAGTCCGCAGTTCTGAATATTGAACCCACGTTATATAAACTCCTTATGTTATCCAGCACAACAACCATCTCCTAATAATAGTATCAAAAAAACAAACCGCCCCTATAGAGCGGAGAGACTTTCTGGAGGGGACGTCCGGGCGTTCCGGACGTCCCCTCCACAGTGAAAAGGTACTATAAGTACTAAGCGGGCGGCTGAGACATCAGAGCCGCCATGCCGGCGTTTGTAGCGTCGGCAAGCTCGACATTCCTGACATCCTCCACCGCGGGCGGATGGAAATCGCGAGGAGGGTGTACCACGCATCCCTCAAGGAAGACGTTGAGTGCCTGCTTGAGGCAGGCGAGCCGACCCGTCATCTGGTGATGCCCCAATGGTTTGCTTCCTCCCACCGGCTTTACGAAAGCCACTGCTGGGTAGTAGCAACTGTCCGCTGAGAGCACCAGCCTGTCGTTCTTCTTACACCACTGAAGCCCTGAAGACATCTCCCCGAAGAGAAGCAATTGCCCCTTACAGGAGTTGCACAGCAGACCGAAAGCGTGAACAAGCTTCCCCCTATTGAACCCCCTACAGCACAGGCCGCCACAGTCATCAGTTTCTTCAAAGCACCTCGCGATGCTCATGAAGACATTGACATCAAGCTCTCTCCCGAATTGAGTACCGCTGAGAAACCGAACAGCATCATCAATGAGAGAGAGGAACCCCTTGTGAGGCCCCTTGATGTCCATCACTGACATTCCGACAGGGATGCCGACGACCTCTTTAACGAGGTCAACGGCACCAGACCCAGGGCGATCCACCGCCAAGAGCATTCCGGCCGCCTCGGTGGGAAGAGCGAGGATAGCGGTGCGCATATCCTCACCCCACATCATGGGGCGACCGTCCTCTCCGAGGGCATACAACCCCCCGGACCCAGAAAAGTGTACACTCACTGCTCACATCCCCTTTCTCATATACTGTGAGCTATCGCGCCAAAAGAGCGCAACGAAACAAAATTACCAAAATATA
>CAZLBZ010000035.1:0-4979 GCA_964558045.1 uncultured Candidatus Saccharibacteria bacterium | reverse complement strand
ATTAAATACGAGAATATAAAACTGATAGTGGTAGGTGGCAAGGAGGGGGGAAAATTCACGAAAGACCTGTTCCCGCTCTTATCAAGCGGGGCAACCGTTATGGAGCTCGAAGAATTTTACGAAAGGGTGCTAAATAAAGTATCTCATGACGTCTTTACTGACCTGTGGTTTATAAAAAATCTTGAGAACATAAATGCAGAGGTATACAAAATCGCCAAGCGACTGTCCGATATAGTCATATCTTTTGCGGGGCTGCCGTTCCTACTTGTGCTATATCTGCCCATCGGTCTGATTATAAAGATTGACTCTCCGGGACCTATTATTTTCAAGCAAAAACGCGTGGGGAAGAACAACAAAACATTTATGATGTATAAGTTCAGAACTATGAAGGCGTTAAGCACTGACGGCTCTGCAGAGACCGGAGAGGCGATGTGGTCGTCAAAGGGAGACAAGAGAATAACAAAGTTTGGGAACATTCTAAGGAAAACGAGGTTGGATGAACTGCCGCAATTTTGGAACATCTTTATCGGCGATATGAGCTTTGTAGGCCCGCGGCCCGAGAGGCCGGAGTTTGTTGAAAAACTAAGCAGGGAGATTCCCTACTACGGAATGAGGCATTTGGTCCGCCCAGGACTTACTGGGTGGGCACAGATTAACTTTGAGTACGGGGACTCCGTTGAGGATGCCCGAATAAAACTACAGTACGACATTTATTACGCCAAAAAGAGGTCAATAGCGCTGGATCTGGCAATCATCTTGAAAACAATAAAAACGGTTCTCACCGGACAGGGACAATAACCATGCGAATCAGTAAAATAAAGTCTTTCCTTTTTAAAAACGAAGGTGTAAGACAGACTGTCGCGAAGAACACATTCTGGCTCACTTTTGGGCAGATATTCTCCCGTGTGATAAAGGCCGTACTTATGATATATGCAGCACGGCTCCTCGGTACCGCAGGTTATGGAACGTTCTCATACGCCCTGAGTCTAGCAGCGCTTTTTACAATGCTGTCTGACGTGGGAATAGGTGGGCTTCTAACGCGTGAAGTGTCGGTGACAAAAGAAGTTGAGAGATATCATTTTGCTACATCTCTGTTTATAAAACTACTGCTTATATCTGCAGGTTCTTTGCTGGTTATTTTCATCGCGCCATTCTTCACAAAGATACCGGAAGCATTGCCGCTCCTCCCAATCATAGTTTTCCTCCTCGCTTTTGATAGTCTGCGGGATTTTCTACTCGCGATAACAAGAGCTCAAGAAAAAATGCAGGTGGAAGCAGGCGTTTTGGTATTCACGAATATCACGATTGTAGCTCTCGGAATCGTATCGCTTTTTATATTCGGCTCCGCGAGGTCACTAATGGTGGCCTACACAATAGGTAGCGGAGCGGGGTTTCTTGTTACATTCTTAATCCTTAGAAAGTATCTCTCAAAAACATGGAGATATGTAGATAGGAAATTGATAAAGAGGATATTCTCAGACGCATGGCCCTTTGCGCTACTAGGCCTTCTGGGGATAGTTATGATGAATACGGATGTGATTATGCTTGGCTGGATTAGGGGCGCAGGTGAAGTTGGGCTGTATTCCGCGGCCCAGAAAATAGTCCAAATTATATACGTGATACCGATTATAGTAGGCTTGGCGCTCTTCCCGGTAATGGCACGCCTCGCAAACAAAAAGGATCGTAAATTAAGAAAGATAATGGAAGAAACCATAGCATCTACCCTGATGATAGGATTGCCTATTATGACGGGGGGGATTGTTCTCGGAAGAAGCATAATAAACCTTCTATTTGGGGTGGAGTATGTCGGAGCAACCCTCGCATTTCAAATACTACTCCCAACGATATTAATAATATTCCCCGCTACAATAATTGCATATGCAGTATTCGCGTACAACAAACAGAGGAATTTTATCGGTCTTCTGCTTTTCGGTACAGTAGCAAATGTAATTCTTAACATAGCGCTAATCCCTAAGTACGGGATTGAGGGTTCAGCTGTCGCAACCATAGGCGCGCAACTCGTAGCAAACACATTTATATGGATAAAGATGAAGAAAATAAATTATTTCTCCGTACTTCCACACATCAAAAAAATTATCTTAGCGACTTCAACAATGACGATATTAACATTTATAATCCAACTTATCGGGATAAATGTCGCAGTTAATATGCTCATCTCTATACTCGTGTATTTCGTAACCCTAAATTTGCTTAAAGAGCCTCTATTAAAACAGTTAACTCGCAGGCGGCAGAGGCTATAACCTTTTGTAGGCCCTACGCACTATATTCTCCACCGCAGCCGGAACTAACGGTCGGAATACAGCATACAACCCGAGACGCACATATGCTTGGATAACCGCACGTAAATAGTGTGGGTAGCTATCCTTAAATTTTCTTATCACAGTTGCGGCTCTCTTGAACTGTTTAATCTTGTTGACGCTGCTTATATTCCCTTTGCGCAAAGTAATCTTTACGGCGTAGATAGGAAGGTTTTTCATCTTTCCCCGGATACCCAGCTTAAGCCACAAATCATAATCCTCTATGTGGCGTACATCTTCTCTCTCGTCATAGCCACTTACAGCTAAAGCGGCGTCCCTGCGAAACATAACGCTTGCGTGCATAAAGCAGTTACGAAACAGCATTTTGTCCCTTATCTCGGCATCGCCTGACGGCCCAACAAACCTGAAAAGTTCTTTGCCTTTTTCGTCAACCATTACAGCACCGGTGCCGACGAGGACATAGTCTTTATTGCTGTCAAGAAAATCCACCTGCCTCCTTAACTTATCCTTATCAGACCACTCGTCATCGTCATCTATGCGCGCAATATATTCGCTCCGAGATTCCTTTATCCCAATATTAAGCGTCTTTTGTATTCCAAGATTCCCTTTATTAGACAGGCACCTGACTCTGGCATCCTTACCAACAAACTCTCTAATAATCCTATTGGTATCGTCGACTGACCCATCGTCTATAACTATAAGTTCAAAAGACTCCATGCTCTGCGACAAAACACTTTTTATAGACCTCCCTATAAACCTCTCGCCATTATAGGCTGGAAGTATTACCGATACTCTTGGCTTGTCCTTCATTCTCTTTTAGAAAAGAATACCCTACAATCATTCCGATTATAAGCCACAGCCACCGAAGGGTAAGCATATCCAGGAATAATCCGTTTATAAGGAGATATATAAAACTAACCGACAACGCCATACCTACAAAATCATCTTTCCTCATTATCCTAAATGCATCGCGTATAACGAAATATAGAAACACTAAAAACACCGAAAGTCCGCCCCAGCCGGATGTAAGCCCAACTTCAAAGAAGAGATTGTGCGGCCGCCCTGCCTTACTCAACGGTGCCCAGATGTGGTAAGCCGGCCCAAGTCCGAGTGGAGAATGCACAATTTTTATAAGCGCCATCTTCCACAACCCGCCCCGCGAGATACTAAAATTATCAGCTCTAGATATCCCCAAAAGCGAATCGCGAATTTCTGAATTGCCACTGGAGATGTACTCAACTATAACGCTCCGTATATTCTCGTTTGACACGACGGGGTAAATAGACCTTCGGTATATATAAAACTGAGACTCTTTTGGCAAGACGTTAAAAGATATAAATACTGATACGATAAGAAGGGCTGTAATAGTCGCAACAGAATAAATTCTACGCTCAGAATGACCATGGATAAGATAAGCTACAAAAAGCAGAAGAATCGCTGCGGCAATAGACAGAAAAGCTGCCCGCGACTGTGTCCATATAAATAGAGGGAGCACAAGTGAAATGCAGGCTGGGCCAAGCCACCTAAAGTTTCCCTTTTTATACAGAAAGAAAGTTAGGGCGATTATTATACTTAGTGCAATAAACGTTGCAAGATAATTCGGGTCGTTCTGCGCTCCAATAAGCCTCGCATTATCCGTGAAGAAACTCTTCAATCGCGCGGAGAAGGCAACCAGTAATATAAGTGGTGACGTAGCAATTGCTCCAAGCAAGAAATTAATAGCTCCTTTACGCGCTGATACAATATAAATGGTAAGGAAGAAAAGAAGAAGGGAGAAGGCCAGGCGCAAAAACTCAATGTAGGTTTCCCGTCCCGATATAATTGACTCCGGAAATCGAAACACGCTTGATATGTAGCCCATAACTACGAAAAGGCACAGCATGCCGAATAGCAAGCCGTACAAGCGCCAAACGGGTCGGAGTTTAGTGAGAACTTTACGCCCCCTATAATATAAAGCATCAAAAACTGCGATGACAAAAGTAGCCAAAATAAGAATTTCAAAAATCTTTGGTTTGCCAGTTACAGATATGTTTCCATACCTCCAAATAAGACTAAATACAGATACCGCAAATAATGCAGGGAGGATAAATCTACTTACCCTTAGCGCCTCCATCGCACAAACGCACGAATAAATCTTCGTACTTACCGACGATTTTCTCCACCGTGTAATTATCCTTCCATAACTTAAATGCATTGTCCGCCATAGTACTACGCTCAATCGGATTGTTTAGAAGATAATTTGCAGCCTCCGCCATGTCATTAGGGCTCTTAACAACTCTGAGATAATTTCTATGGTCGTTGACGTTGCCAACATCGGTCGTGATAAACGGGGTCTTGGATGCAAAGGACTCATACATCACAAGCGGCGCGCACTCAACCCGAGATCCGGAAAGGGCAAGATCAGACTGCCTATAGGCAGATAAGACAAACCTCCTATTCCTCCCGTTAGCCAGCACTATATTCCCATCGAGGAAATTAAATAATGAGCAATAAAGGTAATCTATAAAGAAGTGGGCTAACTTTCTTGCGCCGAATGAAACTGCTTTATCTCCGATGATTAGAAGCGTTGAGTCGTTTCGCTTCATTTTCCTGAACGCTTTTATAACAAACCTGTGTCCCTTTGCGGCGTTATGGTGAGAAACAGCAATAAGGAGATACTTGCTCTTTATACCCAGCTTTCCTTTTATATTAAAATTGTCT
>CAZLBZ010000034.1:1319-5233 GCA_964558045.1 uncultured Candidatus Saccharibacteria bacterium | reverse complement strand
ATTTTCCCCCCTCCTTGCCACCTACCACTATCAGTTTTATATTCTCGTATTTAATTTTCTTTTCTATGGACTCTATATTCTCACCAGTCGTGCTTATCTCTCCCATGCTTGTATAGCCAAGATGCGGATTGTTCTTGAAATACTCGTTTAGTTCCTTAACCTCCATGCCGCCACCCATGAAGAGGAGGTTCGTCTGAATTCTCTTACGCACTATCCTATAGAAGCTCCATCTCCAAAGTATCAGGATCACTCCATATATTGCGGCGAATATCACCATATTTCTCCTCGGATGGATTAGCCCGGGAGGGAAGACGTAAAAGGCGGTTATGCTTGCGAAAAGGGCGATTGTGACGGCCGTTCCTATGGCACGCACGGTATCCACGCCGAACCGCAAGAACCTCGTCTCGTATAAGTAAGAGCCGTAGAGAGTAACTATCCATATTAGAAATATAAGAGAGAACGGATGCAGGTGAACCCTCCACCATATTTGCCAATCAGATGTGTATCTGATGGCCACAAGCAGGAAAAGTGCAAAGTATAGACCTGCCCAGTCGCCGATTAGCAAAATTGTTTTTCTTAGCAGTCCCTTCATTTCCGTTTTAATTTTATCTCGTTTGCCAGATCCTCGATCGTTTTACTGTCATCAATAGTGAAATCACCTACCCTTGTGCGGGTCAACTCTTTCAAATATGCACCAACGCCGAGCTTTTTTCCAATGTCCTCCGCAAGAGAGCGAATATAAGTTCCGGAGGATACCACAGTCCTTATTTTTATGAACGGAGGATTGAATTCAAGCAGTTCAAGCTCTTTTATGAATACTTTTCTTTTCTTTAATCTTATTTTCTCTCCTCTTCGCGCTAGCCTGTATGCGGGAACCCCGTTAACCTTTATGGCGGAGTGGGACGGGGGAGTTTGCTCAATCTCTCCTATAAAGCCCTTTAGGACTTCCTCAACCTTACCCTCTTCCAAGCTCAACGGCCCGCTATGTTCTGTTATCTCCCCCTCCGGGTCGCCCGTCGTGCTTGTCTTGCCGGCCTCAATTACCGCTACATACTCCTTATCGGTATCTTTCAGAATTTCCTGAAGTTTTCTTGTCGACTCTCTGGATATTCCTATTACAAGGACTCCGCTCGCAAACGGATCGAGCGTCCCGCCGTGTCCCACGCGCCTCTCGCCGGTTATGCGCCTGACGCCGTTTACCACATCGTGCGACGTTATGCCCGGAGGCTTTATTATTCCGATTATCATTTACCGCCCCTTAATCCCTCTTTTAGCTGCCTTATCGGGTGCTCACCGCTGAAAAGCAGGCTCCCAAAGTATGCAAATATTGCCGTTGCGATGACCACTGCCGCCGGTGCGTTTAGCTGGCGTACCAGTATTACCGCAACGCTCATCATCCCCGTTGCAAGAATTATCGGGAACAGGTCTTTGCCGATTGAGAAGTAATTGATTTTCTTCATTTTGAGCCAGATAAGCCCGTTTATGAATACCTGCGTTATAAAGCTTGCCCATGCCGCTCCGGAGATTCCGAGGCGGGGGATAAGGAAAAGGTTCAGGCCGAAGTTAATTATTGTGCCCGCCGCCCATAGAGGCACCAAGAGGCGCTGTTTGTTGTAGGCGAATACTCCATGGATGATTATCCCTATGGGAAACGCAGTGAGAATTGTGAGAGCGAGTATCCTGAACGAATTTGATGCGGGTATATAGTCCGCTCCGTAGAACAGTCCGATTATTTGATCGGCGGTCAGGATAATTCACAGTGTTATCGGGAAGGCGGCAAGAAAGATAAATTTCAATCCCTTCTCCATAATGTGTCGGAATCTCTCCCTATCCTTATCGGCATAGCGTGCAAGCGCAGGGAAGAACCCCCCGACTATAAGTGTTGGAAGCACGTAGAGAAGTGCAATCGGCCTTTGTGCGGCGGCGTAGAATCCTACCTCCTCTGCATCATAGAACCAGCCTATCATTACGGTATCAATGTTTACGAGCAATGCTCCAAAGACCGCAGCTATTGAAAGGGGCCACGCGGCTTTCATAATCGGTTTTATAAGTTTTTTGGTGAATTCTCCAAAAATGTTTTTTATTTGCTCCCTCAATAAATAGGAGGTCACAATAAGCCCTATTCCGGCGCCTATTGCGTATGCTGCGGCGAGGGATTCCGGAGTCTTCGCGATGAAAAGCGCGACGAAACCTCCGACAACGATAATCGTCTGCGTGAGTATGTTTACAAAAGCCTCTTTCTCCATTCGCTCTTCAGCCCTAAACATTGAAGTACCGAATCTCCTAAAAGAATCGAATACAAATAACACACCTATTAATGCAATAAGCGTTTTTGAAATTGGGATTCCGGTGAAGATGGGTACGCCGAATAGTATTATCAGCAGGCTAAGGCCGGCCAGTGTCATTTTTAGGACAAACGCCGTTGAGAAGTACCGTGATTTGGCGTCCGGATCCTTTACACTCTCTCTTATCAATACCGTGCTTATCCCTATATCCGAGAATATGGTAAGTATCGCGGCCAGACTTGTAAGGTATGAAAAGGTACCCCACCCGGCCACTCCAAGCACCCGCGCCGCGTATACTATGATCGCCACACGCAGCACGCGCCCCATAGTCTCGCTTACAGACAGCCAGAAAGTGTTTTTTGCTATTGTCTGTGTCGTTCCCTTGTTTTGAAGGAGAGCGGAATCAAACTTCGAAATTATGCTAAACTTGTTACGCATACCCTTTACGATTTTATAGTGTTAATGTTAAACAAAGCACATCTTTTATGAAAGAGAAGACCGTCAATAAGACGGAGAGTCATGCGGGTATCTTGAATAGGCCAGTCAAGGTGGCTGTGGTTATTCTGCTATTTTTTATTTGCCTTGCTGCAACCGGAGCATTGACGTGGTATATTGCCGCGGGTAACCAAAACGGCTCCTACACCGCGGTGTATCTTGAAAATGGAGATGTTTATTTCGGAAAACTTTCATATTTTCCCCACCTTACACTGAGCGACGTTTACACTGTGCAGTTGATGTCCGACCCATCTTCTGGGGAAGGTGTGAATTTTAGAGTCGTTCCTTTCGTCTCCGCGATATGGGGGCCAGAGAAAATCCGCCTTAACTATGATAAAATTCTATTTCTTGGTAAGGTTGGAGAAGATAGCCAGGTTATGCAGGTAATCAGGCAGAACAAAAACAATTAGAATACAGGTAAATTATGGAAACACTAAAAGATTCAAAGGGGACAAACTTTCTCGCTATGAGCATTTTGGTTTCGGCGATCATCATCTCGGGCGTTCTGATTTACGTATTTGGCCCGAGTAGAAGCGCAGATTTGCCGGATGATAGCGAGGCGCAGGTAGATATTATGGACAACGACCCGGTAAAGGGTAGCCCCGATGCGCCTGTTACCGTAGTCGAGTTTTCGGATTTCCAGTGCCCGTTCTGCGCCGATTTCTACAATGATACCCTCCCGCTAATAACCCAGGAATACGTGGATAATGGCAAGGTTAAAATCGTATACCGGGATTTCCCGCTGAGCATCCATCCGCAGGCTGCCCCTGCCGCACTGGCGGCGGAGTGTGCAAATGAGCAAGGCAAGTTCTGGGAGTACCACGACAAGCTGTTTGATAATCAAGAAGCCTTGTCTCCATCCATCTACAGCAGTTTTGCATCGGAGTTGGGCCTCGACATATCCAAATTCAATTCCTGCGTATCTTCCAATAAGTATGCCGATGAGATTGTTGGGGACTTTCAGGACGGGCAGAGACTTGGAGTTTCTGGAACGCCGACCTTCTTTGTAATTCCGGAAGGTGGTCAGCCCGTTATGATTGTCGGTGCACAGCCGTATCAGGTTTTCAAGTCTGCGATTGATACGGCGCTACAGCAGTAAAGGTCGTTTTAGTTCCAAAATATTTATGAATTGGA
>CAZLBZ010000034.1:0-1309 GCA_964558045.1 uncultured Candidatus Saccharibacteria bacterium | reverse complement strand
TATATCTTATTCTCGGATTATGGATAGCTGCGTCACCGTGGCTCGTGGACTCTTTTGGCTTGACTTTAAGGTGGAGCAACACCGTAGTTGGTTCAGTCGTCGCACTTTTTGCACTGTGGAGCCTTTTCGGCAATAAAAAGAAATAAATTTCTTTATATAGACTTATAGGGAAATAAAAGTTAATATAGTTTACGAAATGGCTAATGTAAAGATATATACGACGCCGACCTGCGCCTACTGTGCTATGGCTAAAGAGTTTTTCGGCAAGAATGATATTGAGTACGAAGAGCGCAATTTGGTAAATAATCCCGAAGCGCGTGAGGAGATGATTAGGAAATCTCATCAAATGGGCGTTCCTGTCATTGATATTAATGGACAGATCTTCGTCGGTTTTAACCGCGGGGAACTTGAAAAAGCTTTAAAGGTCGTCTAAATAGTTTGTGGCTTTTATGAAATACCGGTGTCGACAATGCCTAAACATTGCTGATAATCCGGGATCATGCCCAACCTGTAACATTCCAATGCTAGATATACTTCAACAAGACGAAGGCGTGCAGCAGCCAGGAGCTGCACCTATGCCTGAGCAGGCTCCTGCGGCGCCGGAGGCGCCTGCGGCAGAGCCAATGGCCCCTGAGGCGCCGGCAGCACCGGAAGCCCCAGCGGCTCCCGAAGCTCCTGCATCGCCAGAGATGCCATCCGCACCAGAGGAGGGTGATACAAGATTTCAACCAAAACCTCCTCTCAACAGAGAGGAGGTTTTGTTTTTCGGCGAAGTTTGTTTAAAATGTTTCCTATGTACGAACTTGTAGTTATTGGAGGTGGACCCGCCGGCGCCGCCGCGGGCGTGTATGCCGCGAGGAAAAAGATAAAGACGATACTCGTTACGGAATCATTCGGCGGGCAGTCCGTTGTATCGGATGATATCCAGAACTGGATAGGCTCAAAATCTGTAACGGGAGTTGAGTTGGCGAAGATGCTTGAGGATCATGTTAAGGCTCAGGAAGATATAGAAATTTTGGAGGGAGAGCGTGCAGAAAGCGTAGAAAAAACGGATGGAGGGTTCGTTGTTAAAACTAAGAGAGGAAAGGAGTTGAGCACGAAAACCGTTCTGGTTGCAGCGGGGGCGCGTAGGAAGCACTTAGACGTTCCAGGGTCCGAAAAGTTTGACGGTAAAGGGGTGGTGTATTGTTCTACCTGTGATGCGCCGCTCTTTCAAGGGAAAGACGTTGCTGTCGTCGGTGGCGGCAATGCGGGCCTTGAGGCGGCGGTGGATTTGCTCTCCTATGCGAAAAAGATTTACGTGCTTTCC
>CAZLBZ010000033.1:0-5734 GCA_964558045.1 uncultured Candidatus Saccharibacteria bacterium | reverse complement strand
TCTTGCCATCTGCGGAGAGAGCGCCTCGGTGCGCAGCAGTATCAATACCCATTGCGAGGCCGCTTACAATAGCTAACCCCTTTGAAGCAAGCCCTCCCGCCGTCCTCTCGGCTAAGTCAATACCCGCCCTAGTCGCCTTTCTAGTACCTATGATTGCAAAAGAGGGCATAGATAGAATCTCTGCATCGCCGCGAACATACAAGTTTTTAGGGGGATTATTTATATCACTAAGACCTCTCGGGTACTCTGGGTCGCCAATTTTTACTCTCCTGAAATCCATAAGCGAAATAGCAATTCACGTTCTTTTAATATATCATATCTCTAAGACATGCTTCGTGACTTGAAAAATCAGCTCCTGCCGCAGATAGCAATAGCCGTGGGGGTAGTCGTCATTATAGGGCTGGCTATAATATTTCTCGGTATATACATTAGAAATGCCGCGGCGGACACCGTTTCAATAAAGACAGAAATGAGCATAAGGGCGCGCCAGCTCGGAGATATTTTACGCCTTCGCGAGGAAGCCAAGCTTGCGGAGCCCGGGTTAATTTCTCTTCAGAACGCGCTTCCCCAAAAAGATGAGTTAATCTCTCTGCCAGAACAAATTGCCGGCCTTGCCGCCGCAAATAACGCATCGGCTACGTTTAAATTCGGGAACGAGGCTACGGACAACATCGAGTTTAGTATGGTTGTTGAGGGGGGTTACGGCTCTATAGTTAACTTTATCCACGCAATAGAGAACCAAGTATTTTTTATAAACATATCTACGGTTAATATCGTGAATGTAAGTGGTGGAGCGTACAGAGCGGATATTAAGGGGAGAGTCTTCTTCGGCAATGGCCAATAAAAAGCTGAAAATTAGGAAGAAGTTATCGCAAGAACGTATGCTCTTCGGGATTGCAATACTGTTGTTTCTCTTCGTTCTTATAGTCTTTGCGCTGGCGCTAAATTTTCTGAGAGACACAATACTCCCTGCATTTTCATCGGAAAATCTCAATAACGGAGAGGAAATACACTTCAATCTCAAAGGGTTTGAAGAATTAGACCTTTAGTTGTATAAATTATACGTGTTGATTTGATTATATATAGTCGGGCGTGTAGCTCAGGTGGTTAGAGCGCAGTCCTGATAAGACTGAGGTCCCTGGTTCGAGTCCAGGCACGCCCACACTTCGGCAAGCTCAGTACAGGCACCTCGACGAGCTCAGCGGCAGCACTTCGGCAAATGAAATTGAAGTAAGTCGAAGGGCCCGTCCTGAACGAAGCTGAAGTACTTGTCCTGCCTTGCCCTCCCCTGGAGGGAACGAAGTTGAAGGGCGATTAGCTCAGTGGTAGAGCGCTTCGTTGACATCGAAGAGGTCAGAAGTTCGATCCTTCTATCGCCCACACGTTACGAATGGATATAGATATAATATTCGAAAACGATGATTTTTTGGCGGTAAACAAGCCGGCGGGGGTATTAGTGCATCATACCGCAAAATCCAGGGCTGATTCGGGTGACTTGCACGACAAAAAACCATTAGAGGAAGATACGCTATCCGATTGGCTTCTCGGTTTTTACCCGGAGGTTGCAGGCGTCGGAGACGTTCCGGAAGAGCGGCCGGGTATCGTGCATCGCCTAGACAAAGACACATCCGGGATAATGCTAATTCCCAGAAATCAGGAATACTTCCTTTATCTGAAGAATCTGTTTCAGGAGGGGAAAATCAAAAAAGCATACCGTGCGATTACTTACGGCAGAATGGAGAATGAGAGTGGTGTTATAGATAAGCCGATTAGCCTTAAGACGGGAACGGTGAAGCGTACGGTATTCAAGGGCAAAATGACCAAACCCGCGGTTACGGAATATAAGGTTATCAGGAATTTTGAAGACTCTGCCTATTTGGAGGTTTATCCCAAGACAGGGAGAACGCATCAGGTAAGAGTACACCTTGCCTCAATAGGCCATCCGATACTGGGAGACGAGCTATACGGCTCCAAGAACTCCAGGAGGGTTAGTGTCCCGGGCTTGACTCGTCATATGCTGCATGCGTACTCTCTGGAGTTTGAATATAAGAAAGGCGAGATAATGTCATTAACGGTTGATATTCCTGAGGATTTCGAGTCGGTGTTGCAATATCTTGAGAAAGCCTCTAAACTGCATTGGCAATGATTGGCAAGGAAACAATAGATAAATTAAAGCCCGGCACCCGCGTCAAAGTGCACGAAAAACAGGGCATTTTCAGCGGTATTATACTTTCAAGGAAGCACGGTAATGAGCCCGGAGCCACTTTCACCGTACGTTCTAAGGTTGCTGACGTTGTGGTAGAAAAGGTCTACCCGATATACTCTCCGAATATAAAGAAGATAGATATTTTAAATACACCGAGAAGGCGGGTTCGCAGGTCAAAGCTTTATTACCTTCGAAACCTGTCGGATAAGAAAATTCGCCAAAAACTTGGAGTATAGGGGCCCGGGTGGCAAAATTGCTTCGCAATTTCTTGCCTGGCGCTCGTTCGGAGAAAATGTTTATACGTTGTATAATCATTTTACTCCTCACTCGCCCAGGTGGTGGAATTGGTATACACACTAGGTTGAGGGCCTAGGCTCGAAAGGGCGTGCGGGTTCGAGTCCCGCCCTGGGCACAAAAACGAATCGGTCCGTTTCTATGGCGGTAATACGAAAAACACCCCTTTCGGGGTGTTTTTCTATAAGATTTCGACTCGGGTTATTCTCCTTCCGAACCGCAGCGCTTCACTCGTGCTTGAGAACCAAACGTCCACTTTGTTGCTGTGCCTTTCATGCATGCGGTCTTCAACAGTGAAGACTTGCTCACCGAACAATTCCGGGATTCTGATTTGTGTACCGAGAGGTAGCCAATTTGCAGCTACTACTCCGGTACGGACCTTTGTCCCGGCTGCGGTGATGAAGGGCGTACTATCGGTCTCACCCTCACGGCTTGAGTAAGCAGTTACCACAACCTGAACCGATTTAACCTCTTCTTTAGGTTCCGGTATTGGGCTCTGGTTTAAGAGCGAGCTTTCGTACGCAACGGAGTCAGTTGGGAACGACGGCGTGCTTGCGGCACTGCCGGTAAAACCCCAACCTATGACCCCCAAACTGAGTAAAAGAACCGCTGAAATGAGGTATGTACTCATGGTTTTGCAGTAAAAAACTCCCTTTACGGGAGTTCCACTGCTATCGCAAGTGTAGCATAGTTGATATCAATTTGTCAACACAAGGGAAGACATCTGTAAGTAGGTGAATTATCATTCAAAGTAACTTTTCATAGCTATCCGAGACTCGACAGACCCGTTGGTGCTGGTAAGATTTAGACAATGATAGAGCATTACACTAAGGGTATTGTGCTTAGGCGGGTTCCGCGAGGCGAACTTGATGGGACGGTTACGATATATACGGAGGAGCTCGGTAAGATATCTGCTTTTGCGAGAAGCATAAGAAAGACAACATCAAAGCTGTCTGGCCATATGGTGCCCGGTAATATTATAAAGACGCGCATCATAGAGAAGAATCAGACCCAGGCGATTGACGCTCTCTCCGATAAGGCGGCGTGCGACCCGGAAGACTTGGTAAAGTTCCTTGAGTTTCTGGATCAGGTCATCCCATATGGAGAACCCAATGTATCACTATGGCACGTTATAGAGGGTGTTATTGAGAATTGCAGGCTTGATGCGGAGACTTACGGATATATTCTTGGGGTGCTTGGATTTGGCCCGGACGCGGCATCGTGCGGAGGGTGCAATAGCGGTGAAATTGCGTATTTTTCACTGCCCGATATAATGTTTCTATGCACTCAATGTTCGAAGAAATTGAACCTTGGCGCGGATGAACTCATTCTTATCAAAAAAGAGTAAGGTACTTATATCTGTTGTCCTCCTTATCGCACTTGCCGCAACCGGCTTCTATGCGTTTAAGAAGCTTTCTGGCGGAGATATTGTTCTTGAGATAGAGCCGCCTGGTAAGGAAGTAAAAATCGGAGTTCCTTTCGACATAAACGTTAGATTCGCCAACGATTCCCAGAACACTCTTGGTAATGTGAGGGTCGCCTTTGAACTCCCTCAAAATATCATATCCATTGACGGCAAAGAGGGGGTTATAACAAAAGAGCTGGGTGATATCTCCAGCGGTGGAGTACACCAGGAGTCATTCAGTGTTATTGCCACTCCCGCGGAGAATCCGGAATACACGATACATGCGACTGCGTTCTATTCTCCTGCATCTCTTGTTGCGGAATTCAGGAAAAAAGCGGAGATGGGCATAAATGTGGAACGCCCTGATTTCGACTTGACTCTGCAGGCTCCGGAGAAGATTTTCCCAAGTGAGGAGTTTGAAGCGAAGGTTTTGTATGAGAGGCGTGATGAGACAGAGGGTTTACCGGATATCATATTAAACCTTAAGACTCCGCAGGGCTTCCAGAGATTGGAAGCCGACCCCACACCCGAGACATCGGATAATAAATGGATTCTTGGCAAAGTGGAGAGGGGCGAGAAAAAGTACATCATTATCAGGGGGAAAGTCGGCCCAAGCAGTGATACCAGCTTTGATATCGCGGCGGAACTTGCCATGAAGATACTTGATGAGGAATATCCGTTCATTGTCAGGACGCAAACAGTTGCGGTAGAGCCGTCACCTTTGTCTTTCCAGTTGGCGCTCGCGGATCACGGGGATATCGTCCAGTCGGGTGAGCAGTTGAGGTTTATCGTATCATATCGCAACAACACGGAGGTTGACATGCAGGATGTCGTAATCCGTGCTCAGTTGATTGGAGAGATGTTTGATATAAGTTCATTGGAGACGGGGGCGAGATTCAATAACCTTACGAACACGATTATGTGGAGCTCCGGCGACTTTGAGGAACTGCGCCGGTTGAGTGCGGGAGCGCAGGGTCAGATGACGTTCTCTATCGGGGTAAAGGATGAATACCCGATAGAAAGGCTTAGTGATAAAAACTTCACTCTTAAGGTAGGTGCCGAGATAGAATCTCCAACCGTCCCTTACCTTATAAATGCGGAGAAGACAGTGAATACAAGTTCCATAGAGATGAAAGTTGCGGGTAAGATTGAGGTTTTGTCTAAAGCGCTTTTCCGGGATGCGCAATCCGGGATTGTAAACAGCGGGCCTTTCCCTCCGCAAGCCGGAGTACCGACGAATTACACCATCCACTGGACTGTAAGGAATTTGAGTACTGATGTTGACGGCGTTGAGGTACGCGCGCATCTTGAAGACGGCGTGAGCTTTACCGCTAAGGTAAAGAGCAATACTGAATCCGAGCCGTACTTCGATTCCGAATCGGGAGAGGTTGTGTGGCGTCTCGGCAGACTTGTTGCAACTACGGGAGTTTTGAGCGAGAGCCCCGAGGCGGTGTTTCAGATAGAGGCGATTCCAAAACAATCGCATAGGGGAAAGTATATGCCCCTGATTGCCGTGACCGAGATACGCGGCAGTGACGAATTTACGGGTCAGACCATAGCGGGCACGTATGGGCTTATAGATACGCGGTTGTATGGTGACCCGACCGTCGGAGAGGGAGCGGGCTTGGTTAGATAAAGGGTTTTTGTTAATATTTGATGCTAATGGCCAATAAAAAAGAGAAAGAGTCTGGGGTCACAATGGAGAAGATAATAAGCCTTGCAAAAAACAGGGGATTTGTTTTTGCAGGCTCGGACATATATGGAGGCCTCGCGAACTCATGGGACCTCGGCCCCCTCGGTGCTCAGCTAAAGAAGAATATAAAGGATTT
>CAZLBZ010000032.1:0-5854 GCA_964558045.1 uncultured Candidatus Saccharibacteria bacterium | reverse complement strand
GTAGCGAAAACCCCAGCGCCTCAGAGTCTTTCATTATTAGGCGCGTTGCCAATAATGGACCGAAACTGGAGGCTGGTGATACGCTTTATGTAATCTCAGGCGACGGTTACTCTCTGCACCTTGTCTTATCGAGGTGTGTGAGGTGTAAAGGTACGCCTCAGGAGATCTGTGAAGCAATTCGTGAGAATTTGGTTCACGTCGTAACCTACCCCTGGCATGACAGTATGCCGGGAGTAGAGATTCTCAGGGTTCTCGGTATTGAGAGAGGAAAGATACGCGTCGAGGTTGTTGATTGACCCCGGCAGATTGGAAGAGGTTCCAATCTGCCGGGGTTGTTTGTTTTTACAGGAACTTGTCTATGAAAAACAGCGCAAGCCCTATTCCCACGGAGACGATTGATATTATCCAGAACCGCATTGTTATCTGCGATTCCGGCCAGCCGAGCGCCTCGAAATGATGATGTATCGGTGTCGATAAGAATATCTTTCTTCCCCTCAGTTTTTTGCTTGTAACCTGAAGTATTACGGACGCAGATTCAATAACCGGAATTATCAAAAAGAAAGGAAGTATCAGCGCGGTGTTTGTAAGCATCGCTATTACACCGAGCGTTATGCCGAGCGCCATTGAGCCGGTATCCCCCATAAAGAACTTCGCCGGATGGATATTGAACCATAGGAAAGCAAGAAGCGCTCCGACAATTGCGCCTCCCATTGTCGCCAAGTCGAATCTTCCAAGAGCGAAAGACACTGTCGTAAGCGCTCCGAAAGCAAACAGCGAGACGCCTCCGAAGAGTCCGTCTAGGCCGTCTGTCTCGTTTGCGGAGAACGCGCTTGCTGTAATGATGAACATAAATATCGGAATATACCACGCGCCGACGTCAAATTTTCCGAAGAACGGTACCCATAGTTCGTGCCAATCGAGTATGTTTGGAGAATAAAACCACCATGCCCCGACTGCAGATAAACAAAGGTAGATTAGTATTTTCTTGGAAACGGTTAATCCCCCACCCTTGGGGCCTATTTTGAGTACGCCTATTACGTCGTCAAAAAGTCCCAAAAGAGCTGCGATTGTAAGCGCAGCAAGAGGAAGATAAGTTTGGGCTCGGTCCACGAAATTGAAGTATGTGAACCCGCCGTCGAAAAGAACGTCGAGAATCCACAGTGTAAGCGCGAGTCCGAGCACCGTTCCCCATACAACTATTCCCCCCATTGTCGGAGTACCCTCTTTTCCCTGATGGAGACTCGAGAATATTGGAGCGGTATCAGAAGTTCTTATTTGCTTTCTGATATTCAGCTTCTTCAGGAAATCCAAAAGCAATGGCGTGAAAGCAAGAGCGAAGACGAATGCCATCACCATTACCGCGATAACTCGTACTGCTTCCGAGATAATCATAACTTGCTTACTTTAGCTAAAATGTCTTCAGTTTCCTTAAAACGATTTTCCGTGCCGAGGACGACTATGACAATCTCGGTTTTCCTTTCTGGGACGTAAAACACCGATAACAAATTTCCATCCGCCTCCGGTATGCTTCCGGTTTTGCCTCCAAGAAAATCACTCCTGCCGGCAAAAACATTTATATTATCTAATTTTCGCCCCGACCCGCTTCTTATGTCAACGATAGTATCTGTCTTTCTGCGGCTGATTTTCAGTATGTCCGGTTGGTTCTCCCAAATATATTTTGCCAATTTATACAGGTCGTCGGCGCTCGATAGGTTTTGAACCGAGAGTCCCGTTGAATCTACAAATGACGTATTGGTCATTCCTATTTCTTTCGCCTTTTTGTTCATCTCGGCGACAAATTCATCCTCGCCGTAATTTATGGCAAGCGCTCTTGCCGCGTCGTTGCTTGAGACTATTATCATGGCGTCAATTAGGTCTTCTATTGTAAACCTCTCTCCCGGACTGAATCCTCCCGATGCCCCTTCCGTCTCGACCATATCCCTAGTTATTGTAAGTGATTCACTGAGTTCAAAATTTTCATAAGCGACAAGCGCCGTCATAAGCTTTGTTATTGAGGCTATCGGCCAGCGCTTGTCGGGTCGAAAGCTGTAAAGTTTTTCTTCTCCCATAGTGTATGCCGCTGCCGCGCTTACGCTGACTTTTTCCACTATTGGAGTTGTAACTGGCGGAGCTTCACTGCTCTCTTCCTCTGGTGCGCTCGGTGCCTGGACTATTGAGCTGTCGCTTGGCCTGTTTATCACCACCACGAAAAGAGTTAATACTATGGCCGCCGTTGTTGCTAAAGCTATTGTTAGTTTAGTCGCCAACTTCATTTTCTTCTTGTTCTTTCTCTTCTTTTTCCTCGTCTCTGCCACTTCCCGTGAATAATGCGGCGAAGTCCCTGTATTTTTCGTAGTCCGGAAGGGACTCCCGTGAATCAAGCCCCATGTGCTTCAGGAAATCAAACGTAACCTGATAGATGAATGCGTTTGGTCTCTGCGGGTCCTGGCTTCTTTCTATAAGGCCCCGCACCATCAAGCTTCTTAATATAAAGCTTGAGTTTACCCCTCTTATATGGTCTATGAGGGACCTTCTGCACGGGCCGAGGTAGGCGATTATAGAAAGCGTCTCCATGCTTGCCGGAGTGAGCCCCGTGTCCAGGTCGTCCTGGACGGCTTTCGACAGTATGTCTTTCAGGCTCGGCTTTGTTACGAGCTGTACCCTGTCTCCGGAGCGTATTAGAATGAGCCCTCTGTCTATACCCTGAAGCCTGTTTTGAAGTATCTCAAGGTGTTCCTCCGCGCTGCTCTCTTTTATTCCGAGAGTTTCCGCAAGCTTTTTTATTTTGACGGGCTCGCCGTACAAGAATAGTACTGCCTCAAGCCGCCCTTCTATATTAGGTAGTTCCTGTTCCATTTTTGGTGCTGAAAATTTGAATTTCGGAGAAAATTCCCTCTTGGTGTACCTCCACTGCTCTGTCTTTCAGGAGGTGCAGCAGCGCCAGGAATAAAACGATTATTTCTGACTGGTTTCTTCCATCTGCTATATCATTAAAACTTGTGCGTAGCGCCTTGTCTACTCTCTGTATCAGCTCTTCTATCTTTTCCTCAAGCGTTATTAGCTTTATCTCCGCGGATTCAGTCTCTGGCATAAGGGATATAAGCGCGTCGTGGATACTCTTCATAATCTTTTCAAGCTCACCGGGCTTTACCGGCTGGGACAGATAGAATCCTTCGGGGAAACTTACAAGATATTCTCTTGAGAAAGACACATTCTTCTGCCACAGGTCTTTTATGTGTTTCTCCGCTACCCGGAATTCTTTGTATAGTTTGAGGCGGCGCTCAAGGTCCTCTATTTCTTCCTCTTCGTCTTCCGATAGTTCAAGCTGGGGAAGGATTGCGCGTGATTTTATAAGTATCAGCCGTGCGGCTACTGCAACGAAGTCGCTTAAAACCTTCGGGCTGACGCTTTCAAGGGAGTTTAGGTATTTTATGAAATCGTCAGTAACCTCCGCCAGATTTAACTTTGTTATCTCAAGCTCTTTCTCCTCTATAAGTTGGAGAAGTTTTTCGAGAGGGCCGTGAAATGTATCAAGTTGTAGCCTGTATTCCGTCATTCCGTATTGAGTGCTCCTTTCGTGTAGTTATTCCTCGGGTCCCACAGCATCCAACCAGAGTCAACACCCGCGTCATATGTTGCCTGTATCTGTTTCCTTACCATTGCCGCGGTGTAATCCGCACCAAGGTCGAAATCCTGCAGCCATGGTCGGAGTTCAGCGAGAGAGTCGGACTGCGTTGTGCTTGCAAGGGCGTCAAGGCGGTTCTGCGCCTTCTCCATTGAGTAATTTACTACTTCATATGGATATGCCGCTGGGTTTGCATATCCGTTAAATCCCTGTGCGTAATGCGACGGATAGGCCATCGGCGAGACGTAATCAAAGTTCATATAGGCATCTTCAATCACCTGCCCTATCCCGAGGTCGTCGTTGTTTATCGTGGAAAGCCCGAAAAGGTCCGCGGATATTGTTATGCCCTCCGTGTTTGAGCGGAGATACCCGAAGAACAACTTTATAATGTCTTTCTTGAATTGTGTATCTATGTTGTAAACGGGGAAAGACATCGCATCCAGATTCCCGTCGGACGGGAAACGTATATAGTCGAAGTTAATCTCGTCGAATCCCCTGCTCGACGCGTCCTTTGCTATCGCTATATTGTAGTCCCATACCTCCCTGCTTGCGGGGTCAACCCATGAGAGCCCTTTTCTGTCGGTCCATGTTTTTCCGGTCCGGTTGTTTTTTACGGCAAGTTCCGGCCGGGCTTCGGCAAGTATAGGGTCCTGGAATATTGTCTGCCGCGCTATTACATATATCCCTTCGTCGTGAAGCCTTTTTATGAGAGCGTTCATTCTCCTTACGCGCACTTCCTTGGCGCCGTATTTCTCAACATCCTCGTTGTGTATGTCATATGTAACACTTCCCGAGTAATCCTTGATGTCAATTACGATTGCGTTTAGCTCCGTGGACTTGATGAGGTCGATGAGGTAGTCCATCTTACTGTTACTTGAGGCAGACCAACTTGTCGCATACACGGCTTTAATTACCCTTGGCGGGTTTGGAAGAGGCCTCTGGTTTTCTATGTCGTCGTATCCGTTTTGTTCCGTTACGGCATCGTTTCCGTCTGGATTCTCAGCCTCAGGGACGCTAAGAAGGCCTTCCGGATTGGGATTTGAAACGTCTACGCTAAAGCCGTTCCCGCTGCTTAACAAAAAAACAAGTCCTGCAGAGGCCAGGACAATTACTGATAATAGCTTCCAGTTGCCTATCACGAATATTTTTCATTCTACGCCATTGTGCCCTATAATTAAAGGCGATGTCACTGGCAATTTACAGGAAATACAGGCCCCGTTTACTGAAGGATTTGAATGGACAGGAGCTGGTAGTCGAGATCCTTGGAAACGCGGCTAAAACGGGCAAAATAAGCCATGCATACCTGTTTTACGGCCCTAGGGGGACCGGAAAAACGACTGCTGCACGGATAGTTGCTAAGCTCGCCAACTGTGAGACGCGTGCAAATGACGAGGCTTTTAAAAAGAAGGGAGAGCCCTGCAATAAATGCCGTCCCTGCAAGGAGATAGATGAAGGCAGGGCGCTTGATGTTATTGAGATAGACGCGGCATCAAACCGCGGAATTGATGAGATAAGGAGCCTTAAGGAAGGAATACGGCTCTCCCCCACCTCGTACGGCTACAAAGTTTTCATAATTGACGAGGCACATCAGCTTACCAAGCAAGCTGCTGACGCCCTTCTAAAGATTCTTGAGGAGCCGCCGGCGCACGCGATATTCATATTGGCGACCACTGAGTATGAAAAACTTTCCTCTACCATTATTTCAAGAACACAGAGGTTTCATTTTCGCAGGGTGCCTACACAGCTGATTTTGAAAAAGCTGACTAAAATTGCGAGCAGTGAAAAGTTTAATATAGACAATGCGGCGTTGGAGCTTATCGCAACTGCTGCCGAGGGCAGTTTCCGCGACGGGGAATCTCTTCTTGACCAGGTTGCTTCTATGGGCGAAGGTACGGCGCTTGAGAACGTAGAGCAGATTTTGGGGAAGGTCGGGCTTGTGCGAACCGCCGCGCTTGCCGAATATATCCTGTCCAACGACCTTGAGGCGTCGCTTGAATATATTGCGGATATAAACGAAGGCGGTTTCAATCTTGTTCAGCTCACGAAAGATTTAATTCACTACCTACGTAGGGTGCTTTCGTTGAAGTTTGACCCCGGGCTTGAAAAAGTTTTTGAGCGTGAGCTTACATCCGACGAGGTTAAAAGACTGAAGAAACACGGCGAGCTTATAACGGACGAAGATAAGGCGATAAATATAATTCGCTCTCTAATTCGTGCGTATTCGGAAAT
>CAZLBZ010000031.1:0-5922 GCA_964558045.1 uncultured Candidatus Saccharibacteria bacterium | reverse complement strand
GGAAGAGATAGACAACCTCTTGGACGAGGTGATTTCATATTAATAGATGAGTAAGCTGTCTGCTTTGAAAATATTTTCTTTAGTTGTCACCATAACCCTTGCGGGCCCTTCTTTCGCGTATGCTCAAATGGCACAACCAGATCCATCGAGCATAAATCAAGGCAATATCGATACGGTACTGGCGAACGTTGAGGGCTCCGCGGCCGTAGCGAGCGGTGAAGACACGTCGGAACTCACGCCAGAGGAAAAACGAGTTAAGGCTAAGGAGAACCTTACAAAAGCCCTTTCCCTTGCATTGGAGAAAGTCCAGGGATTGACCTCTGACCTTGACGGCAGAGAGTTCCCTGAAGACTCTCTGGAATATGCGCTCAGAAACGAGTTCCTCGCGAAGCTTGATTCCTACAAGGTGTTCTACACAGACAAACTCAACACACTTGACGGACTTGAGACCCTTGGAGACATTCAAACACTTGCAAAAGAGATAAAAAGCTACAGAGACGAGGTTTACGCCCCGGGTGTAGAAGAAATCGTTGAATTTGTCTTGGTCTTCTATAGTGAGGATGTCATAAACATAGCGAATGAGCGGTTTACAAGGATTTCAGCAGACCTTGATAAATTGGAGAATTTGGGCCTTCTTGAAGAAGGTGTTTTCTCGCAAGAGATGGCTGACGCACAGGAACTGCTTGCTGGAGCCGCGGATCTTCGCAGTCATGCATGGGAAATTATGTTCCCTATTGAGGAAGGCATTGATGATAATGCAACAAGCACAATACAGGAGGTCTCTGAAGAGATACCCGAGACGGGGCTTGAGATAACTGAAGATGTTCCTCCGACAGTAAAGGAGCTTTTAGAAACTAGCCTTGGTAAAGTTAAATTGGCATATGGCAAGTTTCTTGAAATAAGTTCTTCCGTAAAAGAGACGCTCGGGATAAACTAAATATTCTTTTGAAACACAGAAAAGCCCCGCAACTAGCGGGGCTTTTCTGATTTCATTGTGCTGCAATGTCTATGCAACTGCGTCTTTCAAGGACTTACCTGCAGAAAACTTTGGTACAGTTTTTGCTGCGATTTGGAGCTTCTCACCAGTCCTTGGGTTAATTCCCGTCCTTGCTGATCGCTTCGAGACCTTGAATGTCCCGAAGCCAGTTATCGCGACCTCTTCTCCGCGACTAAGTGACTTCGTGATTGCGTCAAATACTGCATCAACTACTTTTTCAGCCTGACTCTTAGTGTCCAGTCCCGCAGCATTCAATACCTCTTCCACTAAATCTCCTTTTCTCATAACAATATTGAATAATTATGTTTCATTTGAGCTCGACCTTTCTTGGCTTATCACGATAGCTATTATACCAAAAATGTGGCTTAAAACCAGCATTACCTGGCATATTCAACAGCTCTCAGCTCTCTGATGACATTTACCTTTATCTCCCCGGGATATTTCAACTCTGACTCAATCTTCGCAGCAATATCACGTGAGAGCTGAAGGGCGCGGAAGTCATCTATCTGCTCCGGCACGACAAAAACCCTAAGCTCCCTTCCAGCGGACACAGCATATGCCTGTTTTACTCCATCAAAGCTCATTGCAATCCTCTCAAGATCCTCAAGGCGTTTCACATAGTTCTCAAGAGTTCCTCTTCTCGCTCCCGGGCGGGCAGCGGATATGACATCCACTGCAGCCACAATATAAGACTCGGGAGTCGAGAAAGGATATTCATCATGATGGGACTCCATTGCGGATATAACTTTGTCATCGACGTTATACTTCTTCAGTATTTTCCTCCCAAGCTCTACGTGTGTTCCCGGGACTTCGTGGTCGATTGCCTTTCCAATATCGTGAACAAGCGCTCCCTTCTTTGCAACTTCAACATCGGCACCGAGCTCTGCGGCAATCATACCGGCGAGGTGCGCCATTTCTATAGAGTGTGTAAGAACGTTTTGTCCGAAACTCGTTCTGAAGTGAAGCCTGCCGAGCAACTGAATTATCTCCTTCGGGAAATCAAATATACCCACCTCATATGCGGCTTCTTCCCCTATCTCATACATTCTTTTATCCACTTCCGCTTTCGCTTCCTCGACTTTCTCTTCAATCTTAGCGGGTTGTATCCTGCCGTCTTTTATTAACTTCTGTAGAGTCATTCTCGCAACCTCTCTTCTTAGAGGATCAAATGAGGATATCACAATCGTCTCCGGAGTCTCATCAATAATCAGCTCCACGCCGGTCATACGCTCAAGAGTTCTTATATTCCTCCCCTCTCTCCCTATTATCTTCCCTTTTAGGTCTTCTGAGGGAAGCGTGAATACGGATGTGGTAGCCTCCGCTACATGAGCCCGTGCATAACGCTGTATGGCAGTCGTGATTATATCAAGCCCCTTCTTCTCCAACTCTTCCTCACGCTCCTTAGTAAGTTCACTCATCGCGCGCGCCAAGCTTTCTCTATTCTCGTCTTTTATTTCCTGAAACAGCCTTTCTTTTGCCTCCTCAGAAGACAGACCGGCAACCTCCGAGAGCTTCTCCTTAACATCCTCTTTAACCTTCTCCACCTCCTTTACGGAGTCTTCTACCCCCTTGAGCCGCTTCTCAAGCTCACCTTTCTCCCCCTTCAATTCCTCCTCTTTCTTGGATATTTCTTCGTCTTTACTAAAAAGCCGCTCCTCTAACCTGTCCAGGCTGACTTTGCGGTCCTTTTCTTCCTTTTTAGCCTCATCAAGAAGGCTTACGGCCTTGTTCTTAGCCTCCAGAACTATATCCTGGGCCTTCTCTTTAGAGCGCCTTATTTCTTCTTTAAGTTTACCTTCGAGAGAGGTTATTCTCCTTGCAGCAATTAAGTACCGAATAAAATAGCCGGCTGCCATACTCAGAATGACAATTCCGGCCACTATAAGTGGCTGATAGTTCATATTTTGTAATAGGTAATTTTCTCATGACGTTTGGCTCAATAATACGCCTAAGGAATTAAGTTGTCAAAACGTCGCGCCCTCTCTTAAACGGGAAGGAAGAAGATAATGACCGACAAAATCGTAAAAAGTATTGCGTTTCTTACGATAATTTCTTTAGACAGTGTTCCCTTCAGATAATGCGTCGCCGTATCGTGGAATATGAATATAAACAGTGTCAGAAGAGCGGCGCCCGCAAGGAAATTTACCGATAGAAAGGACATAGCCCAGGCAATTTCCACCGCTATAAGCGCCTCCACGGATGAAATCAAGTTCAGTTGGTGGCTATTTTCGGTGGACTTATTGGCTGCATAGAACTCTCTGAAAAGAAATAGGAAAACTATGAAGATTACAATTTCTAAAATGAAGTTGAAGCTTGAAAACAGAAATGCCGTGGAGACGGCAACAAGAACCAGGTGAAGAACGTAATAAATCTCTTTTCGCTTAAGTAAGATTACATTCTTTACCCCGAGCAGAATCATAAGCAATACACCCCAAGCCGCGGCCACAAAAACCTCCTCTACTCCAGCGGTTTTTGGAACCAGAAACGGCAGCAGCGCAAGAACAAGCATTGATGACAAAAATCTCCCAGAATGTAACGGTGGCTTAGTGTATAGAAAAATGAGAATTGCGAAGAATAGAAATGTTGATACCACCCCGAAGCTTCCGGAACGCATCCACAAGACAACCAGGCCCGCGATTAGAGCCCTAAGAATTAATCTTAATGTCTGATTTTTCGAAGCTAACTTTAACCCTGCTGCCATCCTTGATTTCTCCCTTAATGATTTTATCCGCCAGTTTGTCGAGGATTACTCTTTGAATCAGCCGCTTCATCGGTCTCGCACCGTATTCGGGATCAAAACCGTTCTCAATGATATATTTTTTCGCCTTTGCATCAACGGCGAGTGTTATGCCACGACCCTTCAATTGCTCTGTAAGCTCTTTAAGGTGTATGTCAACAATATTAGCAAGAACATCCCTTCCTAGCGAGTTGAAGATTACTATTTCATCTATTCTGTTTAGAAATTCCGGGCGGAAACTATTTTTCAACTCCTCATTTATCTTAGTGCGGTAGTTTTCTTCCTTTACCTGAACTTCTTTATCCTCCGACACCGCAAATCCGAGCCTGGACATCTCGCGCGTGTACTGACTGCCGACGTTTGAGGTCATTATTATTATCGTGTTCTGGAAATTTACAGTCCTGCCCTTCCCATCAGTCATCCTGCCGGCATCCAATATCTGTAGAAGTATGTTAAAGACTTCCGGATGCGCCTTCTCTATCTCATCAAACAACACAAGACTGTATGGCCTATGGCGTATTACCTCCGTAAGCTGCCCGCCCTCTTCAAACCCCACATATCCAGGAGGGGAACCCACCAGCCTTGAGGTCGCATGGCGTTCCATATACTCCGACATATCTATCCTGACCAGTGCATTCTCGTCATCAAACATAAACTGAGCCAAGGCTCTTGCAAGCTCGGTTTTACCTACACCCGTTGGCCCTAAAAACATAAAGGATCCAAGTGGCCTGTCCACCGGGGCAAGGCCGGCACGCGCCCTCCTTAGAGCGCTGGATACGGCGTGTATCGCATCATCCTGACCGACGACTCGCTCGCGCAATACATCTTCTATCCTTTGCAGTTTCTCTACCTCTGACTCAAGCAGGTTTTGAATCGGTATACCAGTCCAGCGCGAGACAACCTGTGCGATGTCTTCTCTATCCACTCCTTCTTTAAGAAATCTCTGTTTCGCGTTCTTGCCGCTTTTTCCCTTGCCCGCTTTGGAAAAGTATTTCCTCTCGAATGTCTGATACTCGTTCTCCGCTTTGGGCAGTTCCCCGTAGATTATCTGTGCAACTCGCTCAAGATCGCCGTCCCTTTCGGCAACTTCCTTTTCTCTCCTTAATTCATCGACTTTCTCCCGCATATTGTTTAATTTTTCAAACAGAAGCTTTTCAGCATCCCAGTCAGCGGAAAGCTCTTCATTCTTCTTATTAAGCTCTTCTAATTCTTTGTCTATATCGGAAATTCGTTTCTCATTACCGGTCTTTTTCTTCTCGTTCAGCAGTGCGGTTTTCTCAACCTCAAGAGAAGTAATTTGTCTCCTTATATCGTCTATGTTTGCGGGTATGCTCTCGCTCTCAAGTTTTCTCGCAGCCGATGATTCGTCTATCACGTCAACTGCTTTATCCGGGAGGAACCTGTCTGTTATATATCTTGCTGACAATTTAACCGCAGCAACAAGGGCGTCGTCGCTAATTCTCAGACCATGATGCAGCTCATATTTCTCCTTCAGGCCCCGTAGGATAGTTATACTGTCCTCTATGCTCGGCTCTTCGACATAGACCGGCTGGAACCTCCTTTCAAGTGCCGCGTCTTTTTCTATATATCTCTGGTATTCTTTAAGCGTCGTCGCTCCTATGGCATGAAGTTCTCCTCGTGCGAGTGCCGGTTTTAATAGGTTTGACGCATCAACGGCTCCCTCTGCCGCACCGGCTCCGACAATCATATGAATCTCGTCTATAAATAATATGATTCTGCCGGCGGAGTTTTGCACCTCTTTTATAAACGCTTTTAACCTGTCCTCAAACTCCCCGCGAAATTTCGTTCCGGCTATCAACGAACCGAGGTCAAGAGTAATAACCTCCTTGCCCTTCAGCGTCTCGGGAATATCACCGGTTATGATTTTCTGGGCCAGCCCTTCAACTATCGCAGTTTTTCCAACTCCGGGCTCACCTATCAATATCGGGTTGTTTTTTGTCCTGCGAGAGAGAATCTGTATTATCCTCCTCAATTCCTCGTCTCTTCCTATTACCGGATCAAGTTTTCCCTCCTTCGCCTGCTCAGTCATGTTTATCGCGTATTTTTCAAGCGCCTGGAACTTACTCTCCGGCGTCTCATCCGTAACGCGAGTACTACCCCTTAATTTTGCAAGGTTTCTAAGCGTCGTTTCCCTTTTGAGCCCAAACCTCTCAAGGACTGCTTGGGC
>CAZLBZ010000030.1:0-6077 GCA_964558045.1 uncultured Candidatus Saccharibacteria bacterium | reverse complement strand
TTCTTATGCCGTACAAGACTGCGTACGGGGCGCACTCCGCATATTGTCAAGTTAGGCGGGACGGCACCCATATGCCGTGCGGTACTGGTCATGTGGCAATTTGGCTGGACGATGGGGAATATGAAGCTGCATTTAGTAGTTCTCCCGAGGCTTGCGGGTATGGTGAATATCTTCCAAAGAGTAAAGGGGCGTGGAAGACACATATGGGGAATGCATTTAGATATGTTGGATTTTAGGAAAATTTTCTCAAAGAAGCCGATGGTCGTACTTTTGGTTACGGTAACTATTTTAGTTCCGGTGATCTTATTTATGTATGCGTCTAGAGGCGGGTATAAATATAAAGAGCCGACGCAAGAGGATCTGGATGCGGAGTATCGGACATGGAAAGAAATAGAGGATTATGACAATAGACTTATAGAAAAGAACCCACTTATAGGCGATTTGCCGTACATTGGGGACGGTTTCGAGATTCATTATGAGCTGACCAATGAGGAGGCAATGCAGGTTTCCTATAAGGTTGTACTGCATCCAAAAACATTCCCGGGAAGCGGTGAGCCGTATATCTCCGAGGTAAACGGACTTACGAATGATGCACGCTCCTGGATTGATTCAAAAGGATTTAATCCGGATAAACTGAACATAGAGTGGGCATCAGAGAGATAATGACAAATAAAATAAGCGCGATAATTGATAAACGGACAGTACTCATAGGCTCTGCATTCTTAATATTATTGTCTCTATTTTTCTTTAGTGCGGATGTTTCAGCTCAAGGTACATATTCCTGCTCATATAGCTCTGTAAATGGATGTATAGTCGTAAATGAATGTGACGAAGGATATCTACCAGGGACTTGCAGTGGAGGTGATATAGCGTCATGTATTACTGGTGCTGAGGAGTGCGTTTCGGAAATAGGACTTGCGGAGCGGGTCGGAAATTTCTACCAATGGGCGCTTGGCATAGGCGCACTTGTTGCACTGGGCATCATAGTCTTTGGTGGGTTGCGATACACGATGTCTGCCGGAAACCCTTCCCGCATAGACGACGCGAAAAAATGGATCTGGGGGGCGCTTGCCGGACTCCTTCTGTTATTTGGCTCTTTCTTAATACTTAGTACAATAAACCCGAATCTTGTGACCTTAAGTGATCCGGAAATAGACACTAACGAAGGGTCCTATTTCAGTGATCTCCCCGAGAGGTTTAGAGAAGCTTTTATAGAAGCAAGAGACCGATACATTGAAGATGAGACAACGGAGCCCGATACTACAGAACCTGAAGGAGATGATGAGACACCAAGCCCAATACCCGACCCTACGCCATCAAGCGGCTATGCGATGCTAAGCTTTACTTCTACTTCCCCGGGGAAACGGGAGTATGACGGCGCAGCGCTTGCAAATGTGGCTGATGGTCTCTCGGGCATGTGGGTGTCGCGTAGAAATCCGAACATACACTGGTTTATAGTTGACCACACCGGAAAGACATCGGGCGACTGGACGGTATTCGCTATAGACTCCGTTAATGACAAGTTGGTGTGGAGGGGAAAATTCTCAAGCGGGGTGTCTTGGAAAGACGTGGAGGACTTGAGCGGTTACGAGAAGGCCGGAAATTACTATCTCACGATATGGAATAACAACAATGACACCGTATATGAATTTAAGGAGCCAAGTATAAGTACGGGCCAGTCTCTTGTGAGTGAGAGCTCAATAACTCTTTACAGAAAAGTTACCATCTCCGGTATGGACGGAAATATAGAGGGGATGGCATACTCGCAGCCGGAAGATTCTATGTACTGGATTGGGCCGCGGGGCGGCGACTCGGAAAACCACGATAATAAGAAAAACGTATGGCGAGTTTCCTCGTGGACATCCATACCGAACGGCTCAACCGTCTCGGCAAGTCATAGTGGCGGGGTTGTTGCAAGGCCGAGAGATACGGATGTGCCAAATTCCGTGGGCGCATTGGACATATCTCCCGACGGAAATGTCTTTGTCGTGCAGGGTGTTGGTGGCACAAGCTCTGATGGAAATTCTTGGGCGATGCCGTTTACCAAGAAATCAAGTCAGACATGGAAAGACCGTTTTAGGGAGCTGGAATCTGTCTCATCAAAGCTTAGACAGTCGGATTGTTTCAGGTTCTCGCGTCCGGGCGAGAATGTAGCTCTTCATCCGAGTATGAATAAGCTGTTCTCTGCCGCCGAGGGCACGCCAGGAGGCGCCTGGGGGGAGATTTTCTCCGCGAGCTTTGACTACACACCATAGCCGTTTCCGCTATTGACATTGATTGGCACCAAAAGATATAATAGCGACGTGATGAATAGAGGGACACGAATATCAAGCGGCTGAATAAACGGCGTAATTTTTGTGTGCCGATAGCCGCTTGCAGAGAGCGGTTTTTTAGTCCCCGATAGAGCAGAGAGCAGATTGAAAACATAATAAGGATTACACAAAAACATACAGGTAAAAATGCATTAACATTAACTCTTTGATGGCCCGTTTCTTTGCGTACTGCACTCCGCTTGCGGAGTGCGACGTAAGGGCGTACGGCGGATGCCTTGACACAAAGTAGCGATGAAGGACGTGACGTAGCTGCGATAAGCTTCGGGGAGGTGTGTAGTAACCTTCGATCCGGAGATTTCCGAATGGGGAAACCCGGCTTGGCAAACCCAAGTCAGTCTGGCACATAAGTGGTCAGTCAGCGCACCCAGGGAAGTGAAACATCTCAGTACCTGGAGGAAAAGAGAACGAATGCTGTTTTGCTTCGGCGGAGCAGTTGTTATTCCCTTAGTAGCGGCGAGCGAAGAGGGAAAAGCCCAAACCCTTCGATTCGACACTGCGTGTCTCACTCAGGGTAAACCCGGACATTATATCCGGACCCGCCCCGAGCGAGGCGAATAGTGTCGAGTCGAGGGGGGTTGTAAGATAGAAGCTTTCTGTTTTTGTGAACACCGAATTAGTGGGTGTTCACAAGAACGGAGGAAAGTTACAAATTCAACCTAATCCCGAAAGGGACGGTTGCCATTCCATAGCTTTATGCAAAGAATGGCATTTGTTAGTCGAACAGTCTGGAAAGTCTGGCCATAGCAGGTGATAGCCCTTTAGGCGAAAACGAATGAACTTTCCGTTTCTAATCTTGAGTACCTCGACACACGAAAGTGTTGTGGGAATCATCCCGTACTATCGGGAAAGGCTAAATATACTTTATGATCGATAGTGAACAAGTACCGTGAGGGAAAGGTGAAAAGTAGCCCGGTGAGGGCGGTGAAATAGACCTGAAACCGTATGCCTACAAAGAGTGGGAGCCCGTTACCGAGTTTTTGATTCGTCGAATTCTCGGGGGGTGACCGCGTGCCTATTGAAGAATGAACCAACGAGTTTATATGTGTTGTGAGTCTAAGCCCCTGAGGGGCGCAGGCGGAGCGAAAGCAAGTGTTAATAGCGCGAAATAATAACAGCACGTATAAGACCCGAAGCCAGGCGAGCTTACCTTGGCCAGGGTGAATCCCGCCGAAAGGCGGGAGGAGGCCCGCACCGGTTGGCGCCGCAAAGCCATCGGATGAGCTGAGGTAAGGAGTGAAAAGCTAATCGAGCCTGGTAATAGCTGGTTCTCTCCGAAACAGTTTTAGGACTGGCGTCGAATGGTCCCCTTCGGGGGTAGAGCACTGGAAGATTGGAACAGGGGGAAACCTCGTCCAACCTATCAAACTCCGAATACCGAAGGATTATAGTTCGGCAGTTAGACTGTGGGGGCTAAGCTCCATGGTCGAAAGGGAAACAGCCCAGATCGTCATCTAAGGTCCCTAAATGCTTGCTAAGTGTTAAAGGTAGTGATTCGCCATAGACAGATAGGAGGTTGGCTTAGAGGCAGCCACCCTTTAAAGAGTGCGTAACAGCTCACTATTCAACGGCGAGTTGCGCCGAAGATTCACCGGGGCTAAGCAAGCTACCGAAGATACGGACTCGTGAGTTTCACTGAGGAGCTAATCGGCTTTTCAGTGAAACTCACGATTGGTAGGAGAGCATTCCCAGGGCGCTGAAGTCTCAGCCGCGAGGCGGGGTGGAGCGCTGGGAAGAGAGAATGTTGGTATGAGTAACCGCAAATTCGGTGAGAAACCGGATCCCCGAAAATCCAAGGTTTCCGTGGCAATGTCAATCAGCCACGGGTTAGGCGGGCCTAAGGCGATGGTGAAAACCGCAGTCGATGGACAGCTGGTCAACATTCCAGCCCGCCGGTACGATTCGATGGAGGGACGGAGCATATAAAGTTGAGTGGATTATTGGTTTTCCATCGCTTATTCCAAGAGCCGTAGCTTAGGTAAATCCGGGCTGCCGCCTTTAATGGCAAGGTTCGGGTATAGGCGGAAGGCCAGGGTTTTCCCTGGTCAACTCTTCTGAAGAGGCTTCCTAGAAAAACTTCTAAGGATAATCGTATCGGCTCCGTACCGTAAACCAACACAGGTGGATAGGGCGAGTAGCCCAAGGGGAACGAGTGATTCCTCGCTAAGGAACTCGGCAAAAAAGCGGCCGTAACTTAGGGATAAGGCCTTCCCGCCCTCTATGCTCGCGATCTGCGTCTAAAGACGTGGATGACGGGTTTAGAGGGCGGGACGCAGCGAAAGTATCTCTGGCGACTGTTTACTAAAAACACAGCTCCCTGCAAACTCGCAAGAGGACGTATAGGGGGTGACGCCTGACCGATGCGGGAAGGTTAAGCTTGCCGGTCAGTGCTTCGCACTAACCTGCGGAAAGACGCGGAAAATACGCGGACTGACGTAGAAGTAATTCTGCGCAAATCAGCGTTTTGTTTGCGAAAGTCAGCGGGCTAGTGCGAAGCATTGGCTGAGTGGGTGAAGCCCCCGTCAATGTCAGCGGTAACTATAACCGTTCTAAGGTGATTGAGTTGCCTTAGTAAAATCTGGCTATATGCTGGAACGTCTGGTGTATCCGAGGCTACTATGGTATAATACGACCATAGATGTTATGCCAAGTAAAAATGCTATCGGTGCAGATAATCAGCAGGAAAGACTAGAAACAGCCAACTGGATTACTGGATTTACTGATGGAGAAGGATGCTTCACGGTCTCAGTAATCAACAACCCAACAACGCGATTCGGAAAGCAAATTTTCCCAGAATTCGTGATTACCCAAGGAGCAAAGAGCTTGAAGGCTCTCAAAGAAATCCAGGAATTTTTTGGATGCGGAAGCATCGTGCTTAACAAGCGATATGACAATCACAATGAGCACCTATACAGGTACTGTGTGAGGTCAGTCGTGGATTTGGAAAAGCATATTATTCCTTTCTTTGATGAGTTTCCTCTTCGCACTTCTAAACAGAAAGACTTTTTAGTCTTTAAGAAGGTAATAGCGATTATGAGAAAAAAAGAGCACCTCACAAAAAGTGGATGGAGCAAAGTTCTGAAACTCGCGGGTAAGATGAATAGGAAGAAAAAACGTTTCTAGAATCCTCAGAGACTATACGCCGGAGCGTTGTACTCAATACAGCGCAAGATATAGTCCGACCTCCATGGCGACATGGAGAGGTGAGCAGAAATGACACACCCACCCAAGATCTATTAGACAAGGTATTGGGTAGTAACAACAGTGAGCGCAATTCCTTTCCGGGTAAGTTCCGGAGCGCACGAATGGCGTAACGACTGGAGAACTGTCTCAGCGAGGAGCTCGGTGAAAATGCAATACCCGTGAAGATGCGGGTTACCTGCAGTGGGACGAGAAGACCCCGGGAGCTTTACTGGAACTTGGTATTGGCTTTAGTGTTTGTCTGCGCAGCGTAGCGGGGAGGCTTTGAAGCTTCACCTTCGGGTGGAGTGGAGCCGCCAATGAGACACCCGCCTTTCAGACGCTAAAGTCTAACCCTAAGGGCAAAAACCATAGGGAACAGTGCCTGGTGGACAGTTTACATGGGGCGTGTTCCTCCTAAAAGGTAACGGAGGAGTTTATTAAGGTCAGCTTAGTCCGGATGGAAATCGGGCTGGACGTGTAAAGGCACAAGCTGGCTTGACTGCAAGACCTACAAGTCGCGCAGGTGCGAAAGCAGAACTTAGCGACCCGACGGTTCTTTATAGG
>CAZLBZ010000029.1:0-6134 GCA_964558045.1 uncultured Candidatus Saccharibacteria bacterium | reverse complement strand
TAAACCTTTAATGTCAACCTGAATATTTGAAACACACCCTGCCGACTATGGACCCTCTCGGTACCGCTCCGAATTTTCTGCTGTCGGTACTCCTGCCTTCATTGTCCCCGACAACAAAATATTTGCCGCCGTCTATCTTACGGATTCTTTTGAGAACAAGGCGCTCCGACCTCGGGTCGCGGAGCACAACAACATCTCCCGTCTTTGGCTTTCTCAATTTGTATATAATCCCGGAAGCGAAAAGCTTGTCGCCGGAAAAATAAGCCGGCTCCATGCTTCTACCGGAAACGACAAATCGCATTACAGCTCCGGCTGAACCACTTCCAGTTCTGGCTTATATGGAGATTTTACGCGCTTTGTCTTAATCCCCTTGGTCTCCCAAAAAACTTCTGCAAAATCATTTACCGCCTCCACCAACTCCGCTGCAACCTCCCTGTCAGTTCCCTGCCTTGCCCCTGAGCCAAGCTTCATAATTTTATGGACGAGATTGTGCAGGTCGGGATGTTTTTTTACGTGTTCCTCCTTAAAGTAGTCGCCCCAGATTATACGCACCTCGTGCTTACAAAGTTCTGCCTGTTGTTCCTTAACCGCAGTTATCCTTGATATGTCGTGCTCTCCCTTGGCCTCCCCAAGCATATCCATCATCCTGGCAACCGAAAGCGCGGCAATCTGTGCTCCGTGGGGGTCGTAAACACCGCACGGTATATCGCAATGCGCGTACACAACTTTCGGTTTCCCGATGAACTTACCTATCCCTATCATCCTTCCCCCTCTCACATATATCATTATCGACCACCCTGGCGCCGGCAGCTCTCGCAAAGCATTCATTTGAGTATTCCCTGCCATCCGAACCGCAAACAGGATTATATATCTCTATGCAGGAGATAAAGTTTGAGCTTCCCGGAATAAGCTTATCTATGTTAAGCGGAATGGAATTATAACGACCCCGTGAGTCGTCGCTTTTCTCTTCTGTCTCATCCTCTTCCGGTTCTTCAACGTCCCCGCTGTCGTCGCGAACGCGAGAACTGTCGTCAACTTTCTGCCCGTTTAATCTTTCCAGCATCGCTATGCCGCTCCTCGCGGATACTATGGCATCGCTCGCCTCCCTGAACGCGGAAACGTAATCCTCTCCGTCAAACGCTTGCTTGGCGCTATCCAAAAAGTCGCTTGCCTCTGCAAGTAATTTATCCACGGAATCCGGCGCATCCTCAAGGGTATCTACCTTATCTCTTAATGAGCTAACAAGCCTATCCGCATCGGATATTGCTTCTTTCGCATCACTAGCATCAACACCATCTTCGTTTATCCTGCTTAAGAGCCCGAGTCGCAGGTCCTCAAGGCGCAGACGAAGCCTATCGCTTGCCATCTCCCTAATTTCGTTAATGACCCTCAATCTTTCTGTCTCACGCCACCGCAACCTATCCAGTAAATCTCCTATATCCACATTGCTATCTTCCAGCTCTTTATCAAGCATCCCAACCAATCTCACCCTTACATCACCAACACAGGAAAGAACCTGATCTGAATCATTCAATCCTTCTACTCTATTTAAAAGCCTTACTAACGAGAGGGTGTCTTCCGGCGAGTGGTCATCGTTCTCCAGAACAGTGCCAAGTCTGCTCTTTAACTCTTCGCACGTTGCCGCTCCGAATATCAGGCTGACTGCCTCATCCAAGTTATCCTGCGTGTTTTCTATATTGCCTCTTATTTCCACGTGCCTCTCGTACAGACCGTCGAGAAGCTGATGGTGCTTCGAAACGCCCTCCGTCAGCTGGTCCAAAAGCCTGCCGATATTCGGGTTATCGGAATCTTCCGCGAGAGATTCAAGGCGCGAAAAGAGATGCTCAACGTTCTTATCATAGCTTTCAAGTGCATCCTTGAGTGCCTCTATGTCTCCCGGCGCTGCGCTCTCAACGCTTCTTATCTCAGCGGCTTTTTGATTTACTATCCTAAGCTCGTACTCCGCACGCTTTACCGGATCAAAGATAAACAAGCCCCTAAGCCCTCTTGTAAATTCCTTGAAGAAGTAGAAAGGGTTGGTGGGCAAGACTCCCGGGTTATCCACGCCGAAATCTTCGGTTGTAACCCCATCTACCGCCTCACCATCTGTGGAGTCCTGCGCATACGAAAACTGGACGACAGAAAGCGCCACAATGGCGACAAGCGAGAAAATTAACGTCTTCTTTAAAGACAAAACCATAAGTTTTCTAGGTGTTTAGCGCGAACCTTTAATGGCTACCCTATTATTATACCAAAAGGAGGGTGCTTAGCCGTTTTTCTCCGGAATGAAGTAAAGAAACCAGATAAACCACACAAGCCACAGAGCGTCTTTCCAGTCCCGCGTTACAATCCCGGAGACTCCCAGGAAACCCAGGAAACCGAGGAAACCATACATCCAGTTTTTTCTCATTTTACTCTTCATAAAGATTGAGTTGGCTTACCGGCGCCCTTTATTTTTCCGCTAATCAGGAAAAGGATTCCGGATACTAAAATCGGTGTAAGAATTACTAGGGAAACTACGGGATTATCAAGAGCGTCAAAGAAAAATGCAAAAATTACAGAAAGGGCTATAAGCAGCCACCCGCCGATTTTCTCCCACCTCCAAGCCACGTAAACAACGCCAAGCAAAACAAGCCACGGCAAGGCATTCGGACTGTTCATAATAATTCCCTTTATGCCGCCACCGTAATTGGCGGAGCCAGAAAGCAGAGCAAATACAAAAATCGGAACGGTAAAGACCAGAACAATTATCCTCGGGAGCCAATATATTGTTTTTCTCGCCAGATTACTCACGGTAAGTCCGTTGTTTATGTAATTATACAGTACCGGAAGCATTTCAGAAAGCCGTCGAAACATCCCAACTCAATCCCCCAAATACGTTAAATCACGGGACGATTTATGATACAATTTCTTTAATATGAACAAAAAATTATTGCTAGTGGTCGGGGGCGTAGCGTTGGTCGGTATAATTATCCTTGTCGCAGGCAGCTCAAGGTGGTTCGGCGGAGATACAATTGAGGGCGACACGCTGGAGGATTTTAGAGGCTCCGTAAGCGACCTTTACAAGCTTGGCAAGGATATAACTTGTACATTTGAGAGAAGCGACGATGCCGGGACAATGAGCGGCACCGTTTACGTAACGGGAGAGAAAATGAGGGGCGACTTCCAGATAACCCAAGCGGGTGGGGAAAGCTTCGACTCTCACACGATAAGCGATGGTGAGTGGATATACACTTGGGGCGCGACTCAGCTCGGATATGTCGGCACAAAGATAAAAATCACTGAGACGGAAGACGTCGAACAGACTGGAGAGGCGAGCGAAACGCCGAACCTCGACGAAGAGTTCGACTACAAGTGCAACTCGTGGAATGTAGATAACTCACTGCTTGTTCCGCCAAGCGACATTGAGTTTCAGGACCTGAGTGCAACAATGCAGCAGCTTCAGGAACAATCTCAGAGCATTCAGAACACAATCGACTGCTCTATGTGCGACAGCGTCCCTGCGGGAGAGGCAAGAGAGCAATGCAGGCAGTCTCTCGGATGTTAAAAGCAACTAAATAAGTAAATCATGAAGAAAATTCTATATATTTTGGGGATTGTCGTTTTAGCGGCGCCGTCCGCAGCCCTTGCTTCGGACTTTAAGGCCGGTGAGGTCTATTCAGTCGGCAGCGCCGAGGTCGTAAATGAGAACCTTTACATTGGCGGCGCAAACGTGGATATGTCCGGCACCGTAAACGGAGATCTTCTAATAGGCGGTGGGAACGTATCAATTACGGGAAACGTCGCAGAAGACCTTATGGTCGGCGGAGGCACCATAAATGTGTATGGAGACGTTAAAGATGATCTGCGTATCGGGGGCGGTAACATAAACATATCTGGTAATGTGGGTGGTGAGTTGATAGGTTTTGGCGGACAGATAGGCGTTCTTCCCGACTCAACCATCGGAGAAGACCTTACATTAAATGCAGGCAGCATAAGAATAGACGGGGCGGTCGGTGGTGATGTTATAGCAAACGGAGGCGACGTGTACATAAACGGGCCCGTTGCAGGAAGCACTACGGTGCGCGCTGAGAGCGTAAGGCTTGGGCCTAACGCCGTCTTGCAAGGGAACCTTGATTACTACTCAAAGTCTCCCGCTAACATAGAAAGTGGCGCGCAGGTTCTTGGAGAGCAGAATTTCCACGAAGTAGAAGCTGCCGCAAAGCAAAAAACGGCAAAGAATTTCGGCAGAGGTTTTCTCTTTGGCTTTATCACAGTGCTTATGCTGATAAAGACACTAATGATTGCATTGGTCGCAATCCTCTTTGCCTATCTATGGAAGAGGTGGACAAATAGTTTTGTCTCTGACGTAATGGGCTCTTTCTGGAAGCGAACGCTTCTTGGATTCGCAGCGCTATTCCTAACGCCGATAGCATTCATACTGCTAATGATATCAGTGGTCGGAATAATACCGGGCATTCTTATGATTCTTCTGTATGTATTCGGCATTATTCTCTCGTGCATCCTCGGAGGAATTCTTACCGCCGCGCTGATGGAAAAGTATGTGTTCAAGAAATCCAAGATTGATTTGAACTGGTGGAAGATAGCAATTGGTGTACTGTTGTTCAACGTTGTCAGGATTATTCCGTTTGTCGGATGGATAGCCGCGATGATTCTTTTCCTTGCGACTTTTGGGTGGCTCGTGAATAACCTCTCGAAATTCTTGGCAAAGGCTATGAGATAGACAAGCGCAAACCGCGTGAATAGCAAAAGCGCCCCGTCGGGGCGCTTTTGCTATTAGATTACGCTCGGCTGACCTTTGTTGCGCTTAGTCCCTTGGGACCTTCAGCTACTTCAAAAGTTACCTTGTCGCCTTCCTTTAGGTCATTGTATTCAACTCCCTGAAGTTCATTTGAGTGGAAAAAGAGATCTTTTTCTTCTCCTTCACGGGCGATGAAGCCAAAACCGCGGTCAGTTAGACGAGCGATTGTTCCTTCTGCCATTGTTTATATATTATCTTGTTAAACAAACAAGACTAAATACTGCATAAAACCCGACTACCTTTTCCCCGCAGTTTCTGTCTTGCAACAGCAAGCTTGTCATACTATACAAGCATTGTCAATGGCACCTCGGTAAAAAGCGCAATAATGCCCCACTCTTGGGCAATTGCAACTTACCTGTTAAGAATCCAAATGTGGTAGTTTAAATATCCTGCAAAACTCACCCATAGCAGATATGGGATGAGAAGACATGATGACAGCTTCCTGACTCTCCAAAACTTCGAAATAAGCACAATAACAAAAAGCCAAATTATTATAAGGTTTACAAGCGCCGCTCCCGGATTGTGCAGGCCGAAAAATATCACCGACCACAGAGCGTTGAAAAACAAATGTATCCAGAAAAGCCATAAAACTCTCCGGTCTTTCTTACTATCCCCGACCCTCTGCCAGACAAGATAAACGCTTACGCCCATCAGAATGTAGAGTAGCGTCCATACCGAACCGAATACCCAGTTCGGCGGACTTAGGAGAGGCTTCTGCAAATTCGCATACCAATCAGGTATAGCTGAAACGGTGAAAAGCGAACCAGCAATACCCGCCAACTGCGGCAAGGCAAGAGAGACAATCAAGCGCTTATAATTCATAAATGTCTACGGGGGTTATTTGCCCTTTTTGCCGGCCTTCTTTGCCAGCATCTCTTTCTTTATAGCAAGCCTTTTCTTAGTCTTGTGTGAGCGAGGCTTTTTCCTCTTCCCTAATCCCGTACTTCTTTTTGCCATAGGTATAAATATACATTAGCCCCATCCGGTAAACAATAATTGTCACCAAATATTTCTTGGTAAACCATTAAATGCCCGACTACTTTAAGGTTATAACGATTGCGCCGATAACCATAAAGAGGGCCCCAATGGCTACTCTCCAGCCAAGGTGTTCGCCGAGAAAAAGGGAAGCAAGAATTATAACAAAAACCAAACTAAGGCGATCTATGACTACTACCCTCGTTGCCAAGCCGGTTTTCAGGGCCAGGAAATAGAAGAGCCAGGAAAGCGCACCAGCAATACCGGCCAGAATGATTAACAACCAGTCTTTGGAGTCAAACGACTTCAAAGAGAAGCCCTGAAATTTTTTCAGAGAAAAACTGATCAAAATTAAGAA
>CAZLBZ010000028.1:0-6287 GCA_964558045.1 uncultured Candidatus Saccharibacteria bacterium | reverse complement strand
CGATTCTCATCATCTGTTCCTGATATACGCCGACCCCATATGTATTTTTAAGTATCGGCTCAAGCCTCGGGTGCAGGTATGTTACCTCTTCTTTTCCGTGCTTCCTGCTTATGAATGTAGGAATAAGCTCCATAGGCCCGGGCCTGTATAGGGCAACGAGCGCAACAAGGTCTTCAAGCTCGGTAGGCCTGATGTCTTTCATATACCTTCTCATTCCCGAGGACTCAAATTGGAAGACACCGGTTGTCTCCGCGGTTCTGAGCAGTTCGTAGGTCTTCTTATCATCCAGGGGTAGTTCGTTAATGTTTATCTCTTTTCCTTTGAGTTCTTTTATGAGCCGCAATGTATCCTCGATTATCGTGAGGTTTCGGAGGCCGAGTAAATCTATTTTTACAAGTCCGAGGTCCATCACGCCCCACATATCAAGCTGGGTAATTATTACGTTCTCGTCCTGCGGTGCGCGCTGAAGAGGAAGATATTTAACAATAGGCTCTCTGGATACAACCACTCCGGCTGCGTGCACGGATACGTGCCTTGCAACTCCGTCCAGCTCCGATGCAACGTCAAGAAGCTCCTTAATCTTCTCATCGGAGTCATAAAGTCGTTTTAGCTCCGGAGTTTTCTCTACGTATTCAGTGAGCTTCTTGTATCCCTGGTTTGCCACAAACGGCACAAGCTTTGCTGCGTTGTCGCAGACAGAGTAGGGGAGGCCCAGTGCTCGTCCGGCGTCTCTTATTGCGGCGCGTGCCGCCATCGTTCCAAAAGTGATGATTTGTGCAACGTGGTCTTCGCCGTACTTGTCGCGAAGGTATCCGGAAACCTCGTCTCTCCTGTGGTCGGCGAAGTCAATGTCTATGTCGGGGACCTCGACTCTCTCCGGGTTCAGGAATCTTTCAAACAGAAGGTCATATTTTAGCGGGTCAACGTCTGTAATATTCAGGCAATACGAGACTATGCTTCCTGCAGCAGACCCCCTGCCGGGACCGACTACTATCCCTCTCTCTTTTGCCCAGTTTACGAAGTCCTGTACGACAAGGAAGTAATCTGCAAAACCGGTCTCCTTTATTACGGAGAGTTCGTGCTCAAGCCTCTCCTCAATCTCTTTTGTTTTTTTGCCGAACCTCTTCTTAATGCCCTCCTCCGCAAGCTTGCGCAGGTATTCGTCGCTGCTATCCTCACCCTCCGGCAGTATGTATTTCGGGAGGTGGATTGTGCCAAGTTCAAAATCGAAGTTACATTTTTCGGCAATCTTTACCGTGTTCTCAATTGCCTCCGGCACGTCCCTGAACGCATCTATCATATCCTCCTGTGAGAGGAAGGATGAATCAAAACCCTCAAAGCTGAACCTGTTCTCGTCGTCGATCTGATTGTTGGTCTGAATTGCGAGCAATACCTCGTGCGTGTGCTTATCTTCCCTGAAGATATAGTGTGAATCCTGGGTTGCGACAAGCGGAACATCCATCTTCTTGGAGAGCTCGATTATCTTCGGTCTGAGGCCGGGGTCATGTATCTGAATTTCGAGGTAATAGTCCTCTCCGAAAATATTCTTGTAATACCCGGCTATCTCTTCCGCCCTTTCCATATCATCGGCCGCGAGCGCTCTCCCGATTTCTCCGGAGAAACATCCGGACATACAGATAAGGCCCTCGTGGTGTTCCTCTATAAGCTCATGGTCAATGCGGGGTTTGTAATAAAACCCTTCGAGGTGGGATTTCGTAACAAGTTTTATGAGATTTTCGTAGCCAACCTTATTTTTTACCAGAAGAGTAAGGTGATAACGCTTATTGTCCACCCTTGGGTCCCTTGAATGCCTTGAACCGACTGCGACGTATGTCTCAACGCCGATTATAGGTTTTATTCCCTCCTTCTTTGCTTTTTTATAAAACTCAACGCATCCATAGAGGTTACCGTGGTCTGTAATGGCAAGAGCATCCATCCCGAACTCTTTTGCCCTTTCGACAAGAGGCCCTATTTTAGAGAGTCCATCAAGTAGAGAGTAATGAGTGTGTGTATGAAGGTGAACGAATTTAGACATTTATGCTTCCAATTTTATCACAAAAAACGACACTCCGAGAGTGCCGCATAAACGGGGGATTGCGGACTTTTAATTCTTATGGAGTTTATCCAGAAGGCTCTGTGCAGCCTCCGATTCGGCCTCCTGTTTGGATTCACCCTTGCCCTTGGCCATCAGTTTATCGTCGAAGTATATTCCTACTTCAAAGGATTTCTCGTGCGCCGGACCGGATTCATCGAGTATTTCATAGGTCGGAGTTATCTTGTATTCGCTTTGGGCAATTTCTTGTATAAGGCTTATTGGATCCTTGCCTCCAGACTCAATTACTTCCGGCAGTTTCGGCATTATGAAATGACCTATAAAGCCCGCCGCCTTTTCATATCCCTGGTCTAAATATATCGCACCTATCAGGGCTTCGACTGCGTTCGCGGAGATAGAGTCTCTTCCTCTTCCGGAAAAGTCTTTTGCCTCACCTCGCGACAGAAGAATCTCCTTATCCAATCCTATCTCCTGAGCGACAGAAGTAAGGCTTTTCGTGTTTACGAGGCCGGCTCTGTATATGGTAAGTTCGCCCTCTTCTTTATGCGGGAATTTACTAAACAGCTCATCGGTTACTATAAGTTCAAGCACTGCATCTCCGAGGAACTCAAGCCTCTCGTTATTCCCCAGTTTCCACGAAGGGTTCTCGTTCAGATATGAACGATGTGTTAAGGCCTCTTTAAGAAGCTCTATGTTCTTAAATTGGAAACCTACTTTTTCCTGAACTTCTTTGAAGTTACTCATCTTTTTCTTTATTGGAGTTCTTCGACTCCTCCTCTTGGGCGTCCGCCTTAGGCGGATTAGCCTCCTCCGCCTTGTCGGGCTCTCCAATCTCCCTGTAAACGGTTCCCATTACTCCGTTTATAAAACGGCCGGAGTTCAGCCCTCCGTAAGTCTTTGCGAGTTCTATTGCCTCGTTTATCGCAACGCGCGGAGGAACCTCCTTTCTGTCCGCATGAAGCAGCTCATGCAGGCCTATCCTCAAAACATTCCTGTCTACAACCGGAAGTTTGTCCATCGGCCATTCCGGCGCTGACGCGGTTATAATTTCGTCGAGCTTGTCGATATTCTCCTTAACGCCTTTAACCAAATTAATGACAAACTCCCGTTCGGTGAAGCCGGGAGCGAATTCTTGAATATTCCTTTCTGTAATTGCGATTAAGTCAGGCTCTCTATTAAAGAAATCCCATTCGTACAATGACTGTAAAGCTATGCCTCTACCTAGGTTTCTTGCCGCCATACGATCCGCAGTTTTTACAGACTCTGTGTGGAAGGAGGGGAGCCTTACATTCCGGACAAGGCGTAAGCTTTACGGAGCTCAGCGACTTCTGGCTCCTGCGCTTTCCCTGCTTGGATTTTGTGCCGTGTTTTTTAGGTACACCCATATCTTTGTTTCTATTTCTTCAATTCTAAGATTATTCTAACCATTTTTTGATATAGGTCAATCTATGAACCTCCACTGGCCCGAATTTTTCTATCCTTTCCCTGTGCAGTGCGGTGCCGTATCCCTTGTGAAGGTCGAAATTATACAAGGGGTATCTCTTGTGCAAGCGCACCATATATGCGTCTCTTGTGACCTTTGCGACAATGGAGGCGAGTTTTATGGCGACCATTTTTTCATCGCCGCGGATAATCGTTTTCGCGTTAAGGTTTTTGTGGCGTGCCATTCCGAGGTAAAGGCTGCCATCAATGAGTATTGCGTCTCGGTTTGGCCTGGCATTCGTATCGCGGTATAGCATCTCAAGCGACCTGCTCGCGGCCAAGTTCGCCGATTTCGATATGTTCCTCCTCTCTATCCCGCGGGGATAGACGCGTGCGCTCGTATGGAAGATGTTCGGATTTTCTTTAATGTATTCAAACCATAGCGCCCGCTGTGAGGCGCTAAGTCTTTTTGAGTCTCTGAGTCTTGGCAGGCGTGCCGACCTGGGATAAAAGCCTTTTGGTATCATGACGGCCGCCGTAACGACGGGTCCCGCCAAAGAACCCCTGCCGGCCTCGTCAATGCCGATTACATACATGGTGGTATAATAAAGGAAAATGGAGCTTGGTGCATATACTAAACTGCTCGGGTATAGAAGATGCTGTTAAAACAACTGGAACTACAGGGGCTTAAATCTTTCGCCGACAAGACGGTACTTGACCTAAGTCACAACGTTACCGCTATAGTCGGGCCGAACGGCTCGGGAAAGTCGAATATAACCGACGGAATAAGGTGGATTTTGGGTGAGCGCGATGCAAGAAATCTGCGCGGAGCGAAGGGCGAAGACCTCATATTCGCGGGCACGGAGAAGAGGCCGAGGGTCGGCCTGGCGCAGGCGACTCTGTGTTTCGATAATTCGTCAGGCTTCTTTCCGGTTGATTTCAAGGAAATTACCATATCAAGGCGCATTAGCAGGGACGGCAACTCCCAGTTTTTCATTAATAAATCTGAGGTCAGGCTAAAGGACCTTATAGATTTCCTTGCGCGGGTAAAGCTCGGGGCAAGGGGCCTTACCGTGATAAGCCAGGGTCAGAGCGACGCCTTTATAATTGCCACTCCGACCGAGCGGAGAGAGATGATTGAGGAAATGCTGGGGCTTAAGGAATACCAGTTGAGAAGAGCGGATGCGGAGAGAAAGCTGAAAACAACCTCCTTTAACCTGGAAAAAGCATACGCGCTTATAGAAGAGCTTAAGCCGCACCTTCGCCTCCTTAGAAAGCAATCAACCCGCTATGAAAACAGGGAAAAGATTGCCGAAGAACTTATGGAGCTTGAAAACTCTTTCTACGGCAGCCGCCTTCTGCGCCTTCATGAGGAATCAAAAAAGCATGAAAAGGAAGAAGGCGAGATAAACGGAAGGATAAAAGAGGCAGAGGCTGAGTTTAGGAAAATAAAGGATGAGTTTGATAAAGTCAGCAAAGGTGAGCCGGAAACGGTCAGCGAACTGAAGCGCATTCAGGAAGAAAGGCAAAAAATTCTTTCCAGACGTACGGAGCTTCAGAGAGAATTGGGCAGGCTCGAGGCCCAGCTTGAATTCCAGTCCAGAGAAACTCTTGACGAGAGTGCGGACGTTAAAAGTGCGCTGAAGGAAATTAAAAGGCTTGCGTCGTCTCTTCTGGGAGAAACCGATGTCAGCCGCCTCAGAGAAGTCGCCCGGAAAGTTATAGACATAGTAGAGAATCTTTTTATCTCCGGCGGTAAGGGAACAACCGGTGCGGATACGAAGAGGAAATATGACGGGATAGTTGAGGAGGTTAAGTCTCTTGATAAGGGGCTTGAGGAGTCCGGAAAGAAGGAAAAGGAGCACCAGGGCGCGCTCGAGGGATTTAATGAGGCGTTTCGTGACGCGTATGAGAAAGTTGAAAAATCCAGGAAGAAACTTGACGAGCGACTGGCAGAGAGAAACAAGGTGTCTATGGCAAAAGAGAGAGTTGGGATGCAGATAGAAACGTTAAAAGAGGAACTCTCGCAAATAGGCAGGAGCATAGCGTCTTTCGAGGAGTCGATAGATAAGAAGACTGCATCTTCCGGTACGCTGATGGATGAGGATTCGGCAATGAGAAGAATGTTTAAACTGCGCCAGGAGTTGGCGAGTATAGGAGAGGTTGATGAGTCAATAATAAAGGAGGCAAGCGAGACTGAGGAGAGAAACGAGTTTTTGACGAAGCAGATAAGCGATCTTGAGAAAGCCATAAGCGATACGACTGCGCTTGTAAAAGAGCTTGAGGAGAAAATATATACGGAGTTTAATTCCGCCATAAAGGCTATAAATACCGAGTTTAGTAAAATGATTCAGGGAATGTTCGGCGGCGGTAAGGCAAGGCTCATAGTGCGTCGCTCAAAAGCGCCGGTCAGGTTGGGCAGTGCGGAAAATGAAGAAGGCGAGGCATCCGGAGAAGAAGACTCGTCGGGCAGTGAGCAAAACGGTGAAAAAGAGACCGTTGGAATAGAGATAGAAATATCTCTTCCGGAGAAAAAGATTAAGGGGCTGGACGCCCTTTCGGGAGGCGAGAGAAGCCTCGTTTCTATAGCAGCTCTCTTTGCCCTTATATCGGTCAGCCCTCCGCCGTTTCTGGTCTTGGATGAAATTGACGCCGCGCTTGATGAGAAAAATGCAAAGAGATTCGGGCAGGTATTGAGCAACTTCTCGGACAAGACGCAATTTGTAATAATTACGCACAATCGCGCCACAATGGAGGCGGCAGAGGCGCTGTACGGCGTTACGATGTCGAACGACGGTACGTCAAAGCTCGT
>CAZLBZ010000027.1:0-6913 GCA_964558045.1 uncultured Candidatus Saccharibacteria bacterium | reverse complement strand
CTGTCTATATTTCAGGCGGGGGTAAGGAATAGCCGTGGAGAGGTTGAGTGTAAAAACAAGTAAGAAGCGGGAAATTGTTGACATCACCGATGACGTGGAGGAACTTTTGCGCGATGTAGGCGCAAAGGAGGGAATATGTAATCTATTCGTAACCCACACCACTGCCGCCCTTACAACCGCCGAGACCGAACCGGGGATAAGCGTTGATATGCTTGATCTCCTTGAGGCAATAACTCCGCAGATAGAATACCGCCACAACCATGCTCCGGGGCACGCGCCCGACCACATTATCTCATCTGTAATAGGGGCGTCTGTGTCTGTGCCGGTTAAAGACGGGCAACTTCAACTGGGTACTTATCAACGGATAGTGCTCATTGAACTTAATGGGCCGAGAGACAGGAATATATCTTTCAGTTTTTCAAAAGCGGAATAGCGGGTTTGCAGTGCAAAAATTAGAATGGGGCACCCGACTGGTCGGGTGCCCCATTGGGGTTGTTGTGGTTTGCTACGGCAGGAAGGCCGAGACCTGCCCCGTTCCTCTCTGGAGGAACAGAGAAGAGCTCGATGTGAAATACATACGGCCGTTGTTCTCGCAGCGGAACCCCGGGGTAGCCAGGGCTCTGGTGTCTTCCTCGGGATACGGGCAGTAGTAGTCGCCGGGGCAGCTCACATGGAGCTGATGCTCCGTTTGCTCCCTTTCGGGGTGGGTCAGGAGCATCGCGCCGGTGGCGAAAACTCCAAGACCAAACTCCCGATCGACGAACATCTCCCGAGTGCGCATGGAGCCGTACATACTGTGCCTCAACCCGAACTGTGCCGGAATAAGGAGGATGTCTCCGCCCTGAGCTTCCTCGAGCCTCTGCTCGAGGTTGGTTGCGACAGTGGACCGCCGGAGGTATTCCGGGCTCAGTTTCCCAAGCCTGTAGTTGTAGAAACTGCGGTTTCTACCAAGCTTCGAGAAGATGAGCCCCACCACTCCCTCGTACGTTCCGGCAACTGCCCCTTGGCGGGGGATGGCGAACCACCCCTCGGCGCCTTCGGGAAGTTCCGGAAGGTGCCTGGAGTAGGCGAGCGCCGGTTTCGGGTTTAGGTCGAAAGCCTCCGAGATCGCGTAGACCTGGGAGTCAATCGGCTTGACCCCATACCCGTCCGGGTATGCCAAGGCGTATGCCAACTCGCTGTCTGAAGGCTCCTTGAAGTTCGACAGCTTGTAGATTGAGCTGAGCGCTGCCTCCCGAATTGCCGAGGCGAACCTGCCTCCGCGCTCCAGGACGCGCTGTGCATCCTCCCCGCTCAGACCCATGTCTATGAGAAGTCTCTCAATGGACCTGCAGCCCACGTCAGTGAGTTGCCGGATCTGGCCGAACGTTGCTGGTTCCGGAGTAATCGTCCTCATGACGTTATCTCCCTTTCTTTCTATCCGAGGCGCTCGGACAAGCGTGCCTCACATGAGGCGAGTTTTCCGGGGCCGATGATATCAGCCGCAGAAAACCCGCCTCATATCTAAACCACATTTACAAAGAACTAATACAAGAAAGATGCCATAGATATTGATAGGTGTCAAATAAATGAATATATTGCTAAACTCTAAATTAAAAATTAAACTTTATAGACTATGAAAAAAATAATCTGGATTACAGCATTAGTTATTCTTTTGGTTGCGGCCGGGTGGTTTACACTGCATAGGAGCGCAAGCATGGACAATCCACCTCCTGCATCCGATATGACAGCGGAGGAGGGCAATGCGGATCGAGACTTGATGGATACGACTGCGAATAATGAGGTATCAATTCCGGAGGGAGCAACAGAGATTAGATATATGGATGATGGATTTTCTCCCGCGGTCGTGGAGGTTTCAGTCGGCTCTATCGTTACGTTCGTCAATGACAGCTCACGCGACTTCTGGCCAGCATCGGATTTACATCCGACTCACAAGTCATATCCAGGTTCAAGCATAGGGAAATGCGGAACAGAGGAGGCCGATTCCATATTTGATGCGTGCGGAGGAATAGCTCCGGGTGGAAGTTATAGTTTTACGTTTGACGAGGTTGGGGAGTGGAATTACCACGACCCACCTAAGAGCTTCTCTCGGCGGAACAGTTGTCGTAAAGTAGGGCGTTTGCCTAAGAAAAATATAGCCTGTATTATAAAGAAAAATGGCAAAGGAAACAGCTAAAACAACTCCCAAAGATTTTTTTCTCAACCTCCTTTCTATCGTAGCCTTGTATGTTTCGGCGACGAGTTTGGGAACGCTGATATTCCAGTATATTAACCACGTTTTTCCGGACCCGCTTGAGTATGTTTCCACGAACGATAGCTTGATACGTTTCGCAATCTCTTCAATTGTCGTCTTCTTCCCGGTTTATATATGGCTGGGAGTTTATATGCAGAAGGGATACCAAAAGGACCCTGGCAGGAAAGAAGTGGCAATAAGGAGGTGGCTTGTGTACTTTACGCTTTTTGCTGCGGCGATGTTTATAATCGGGGATGTCGTTGCTCTTCTCATGAAGTTTTTGGAGGGCGAGCTTACAGTGAGATTCTTCCTGAAGATAGCTACGATTCTTTCCATCGCGGGGCTTATATTCGGATATTACTTGTGGGACCTCCGTCAGAAGAAAGACAGGGAAGTGGTTAAAGCGTTTGCATACGGAGTAGGCTGCCTCGTCGTGGCAGTTGTGGCAACCAACCTTCTGGTAATCGGCTCACCGGTGGAGCAAAGAAGAAGACTTTTTGACGAGAGGAGAGTGTCAGACCTGCAATATTTGCAGTCAGAAATAGTCTTCTATTGGCAGGCTAAGGGAGAACTTCCCGCGGAGCTCGGCGAGCTGGAAGACGACATAAGGGGCATTGTGCCCCCCACCGACCCGGCCACCGAGGAAACATACGTATATAAAGTTACAGACGACCTGTCGTTTGAGTTGTGCACGACTTTTGACACAGAGGATAATGAGGAAAAGGCACGCCCGCGCGCGGAGTCCGTTTACTATCTGGCCGACCAGGCAGACTGGACCCACGGACCGGGATACACTTGTTTCGAAAGACATATAGATCCGGAAGTTATAGGCCAAGAGGATGTAAAACTTCCACGATCTTCCATATGAAGGAAAAGTTGAGAGTAGCGTTACTTATGGGAGGGCCCTCGGCGGAACACGAGGTTTCTTTGTCTAGCGGGGAGGTTATCGGAAACCACCTAGACAAGGACAAGTACGAGGTTATCCCCGTTGTGGTCTCTAAAAGCGGAGAGTGGCCGTTTGAAATTGGAGAGCTGAAAGAAATGGCAGATGTTGCGTTTATAGCGATGCACGGCGAGTACGGGGAGGATGGTACCGTTCAGGAAGAGCTCCGCGATGCCGAGATTCCCTATACCGGAAGCGATGTTCTCTCAAGCGCTCTTGCGATGAACAAAATTCTCTCGGGCCGCCTTCTTGCCTCGCACGGCATAGACGTTCCTGAGTTTATCGTGGTCCAGAAGCATGAAAAGACGCCCGGCTCGCTTGGGGGGTTGGATTTCCCTGTGGTCGTAAAGCCGGCGGACCGCGGCTCTTCGGTGGGGATTACGATAGCAAGGACAATGGACGAACTCGTGCCGGCGTTAAGGAACGCTTTTGGTTTCAGCAGGGACGTGATGATACAGGAGTTTATACCAGGGAGAGAGGTTACCTGTGCGGTGCTTGACGACGGTGCCGGGGAGGCCTTCCCCCTGCCGCCGACCGAGATTATCCCGAGGTCCGGCTCAATGTTCGACTACAACGCAAAGTACACGCCGGGAGCCTCGGAGGAGATAACGCCCGCCCGCCTTCACGACGACGCGTTAAGCGTTATACAGGAAACCGCCCTTATTGCGCACCGTGCCGTCGGAGCATCCGGAATGTCGAGAACCGATATGATTATCGGAGACGACGACAGGCTTTATGTTCTTGAAATAAATACAATACCAGGCATGACGCCTACAAGCCTTTTGCCCCAGGCGGCGCGGGTTCACGGCTTAACTCTTTCGGAACTCTTCGATAGAATCATTGAAGCGGGACTAAGAAGGCACGGGCTCCTGCTCGGTTAGCAAGCAATTTTATATGGCACGTCCAACAGACGAAATTAAAGACCGTCTCGATATCGTTGAGTTTATTAAGGGTTATCTGGAACTCACCAAATCGGGAAGAAACTTCAAGGCGCTCTGCCCGTTTCACAGCGAGAAGACGCCGTCTTTTATGGTATCTCCGGAGAGGCAGATTTGGCACTGTTTCGGATGCGGCGAAGGGGGAGACATTTTCAAGTTCGTAATGCGTTACGAGAATCTTGAGTTCTACGAGGCGCTTCGCGTACTTGCGGAACGCGCCGGAGTCGAGCTTAAGAGGTTGAGTCCGGCAGACGAGCGCCAGTTTGGCATACTTTATGAAGCAAACAACGCCGCATCGGAGTTCTTTGAAGAAGAGCTTAAAAAGTCGGAGAAGGCAAAAGATTATCTGAAAAAGCGCGGCCTTAAGGGCGAGACGGCAAAGAACTTCGCGGTGGGCTTTGCGCCGAACTCAAAGGACGAGCTTACCGTGCATCTCATAAACAGGGGTTTCGCGATAGACGATTTGGTAAGAGCGGGCCTCGCCCTTAAAACCGAGCGCGGCCAGCATATCGACAGATTCAGGGGGCGTGTTATGTTCCCGATACATAACCATTTCGGAAAAGTTGTGGGATTTTCCGGAAGAGTTCTGCCGGAGTTTGAGTCGGATAATACGGGCAAGTATGTAAACAGTCCCGATACGCCGATATTCAACAAGTCCCGTATTCTCTACGGCTTTTGGGAAACTAAAAAGCCCATTCGGGAAGAAGGAGAGGTATTACTCGTGGAGGGACAGATGGACTTTTTGATGGCGTGGCAGGACGGCGTTAAAAACATCGCTGCAACATCCGGAACCGCCCTTACCAGGGAACATCTTAGAACCCTGAGGCGCATTACAAACAAACTTGTAATAGGTTTTGATACAGACGAGGCGGGGCAGATGGCATCCGAGAGAAGCATCGATATTGCAGGCGCAAACGACTTTACCGTTTATATCCTCCCGTTGGGCGAGTTTTCCGACCCGGCCGAGGCGGTTCAGAAAAAACCCGGCTTTATAAAGGATGCTCTCGGGAGGACTATTCCGGCGATGGAGTACTATATAGGAAGGTATCTAAAGAAGGACGGCCTGGACAGCATTGAGAAGAAGAAACTTGCAATTCGCGCAGTACTTGCAAAGATAAAGGGCATTTGGAGCCCGGTTGAGCGCTCGCATTGGATAGGTGAGGTGTCGCATATGATGAAAGTGCCGGAGAAGGAGCTTATTGAGGAGATGGAAAAACTTTCACTCGGCGCAGAGGTGGCGCAAGCCGACGTTAAGGAGGCGGTGGAAAGAAGAAAGCTCGGAAGGCATGAGGTTGTCGCCGAGCGCCTTTTGAGCCTCGTCTCCGCCTTCGAAGAGCTTAGGGATAAGGTTAAGGAATGCAGAGATTATATGCCTGACGGGTATACTGAGGCATACGATGTAGTAGTGCTCGGAAGAGACGCAAGTCCAAAGATACAGGGGGTCATTGATTTAGTGAGCCTTAAATCCGGTTTTCTGTTTGATAATTTCCCCGAGGAAAAACTGGAAAGTGAAGCGGCCAGCCTTTTAAGGGAGTTGTCGCTGGAATACCTAAAGAGGAAAAGCGGAGAAATCCACGCTAAAATCGTGTCAGCTGAGGAGGCAGGAGATAAAAAGGCGGTTGACATATGTCTCAAGGAATTTAAAGATATACAAAGAAAAATACAGGATATAGAACATGCCGACAAAAAGTAAAAAGAAAACCGCAAAAAAGTCCGCTACAAAGAAAGCGGCAAAGCCAAAGGCGCGGAAGAAGGCAGTAAAAAAGCCAATCAAAAAGACATCGGTAAAAAGGCGCAAGGTCGCTCCTAAAGCAAAGAATCGGAAGAAAAGCGTCAGGCCGAAGGCCGCGGTCGCGAGGAAGAAAACGGCAAGAAAGCCCGCCGTGAAAAAGAAGGCGGTTTCAAAAAGAAAAACTGTATCTGGAAAGAGAACCGTAAAGAGGAAAATAGAGGTAAGCGAAGTTAAAACGCGCACGCGCCTGCCAAACAAAGACAAGCGCCTTGAAGAACTCGTCGCGCGCGGGCAGTTAAAGAAGTTCGTTACGGATATAGAGATAATTGATTATTTTCCGCACATAGAGACAAATACGGACTTTCTTGAGGAGATTTACGACAGGCTGGAAAAAGAGGGAATACGTGTAATTGAGGTTGAATCCCTGCTTAAGGTGCCTTCGGAAGAGATAAGCGCAAAAGAACTTCGCGATGCGACGAAAATCCGCGGAAGTCTTCCCGACAACGTACAGATGTATCTTAAGGAAATCGGGCGGACGGCGCTCCTCACGCCGGACGAGGAAAAAGACCTTGCGCGTCGCATCGCAAAAGGCGAGGAACAGGCGAGGCAGAGGCTTATTAAGGCGAATCTGCGGCTTGTGGTCTCTATTGCGAAGCGTTACGTCCACCGCGGGCCACTTTCAATATCTGACCTGATACAGGAGGGGAACATTGGGCTTTTCAAGGCGGTTGAGAAATTTGACCCGGAGAAAGGATTCAAATTCTCGACCTACGCGACGTGGTGGATACGCCAGGCAATAACGCGCGCACTCGCAGACCAGTCCCGTACTATAAGAATTCCGGTTCATATGGTGGAGACCATCTCAAAGTTTACGCAGGCAAAACGCAAACTTGCGCAGGAGCTTGGCAGGGAGCCGCTCGTAGAGGAAATCTCTATTGAGATGGACCTTCCGGTTGATAAAGTTAGGCACATACAAAAAATCTCCCAGGAGGTTATATCGCTTGAGCAGCCTATCGGGGGAGATGACGAGGATAAATCCACGCTTGCCGAGTTTATACGGGATGATA